>ONXY01000408.1 GCA_900321945.1 uncultured Eubacteriales bacterium
CACGCGCAGGAACTCCGGCTCCACCGTCTCCAGCGCCTCCGCGATCTCCTCCGGGGACACGGTCACGCTGTCGAGCCGCGCGCCGTCATATTTCTCGGTATATTCCTTCAGAGCCTCGTCGCCCCGGGTCCGGACCTCCCGCAGAATCGCGGCCACCTTGTCCGTCACGTTCACCGTGGGCTCGCTGCGCGCGAAGATTTCCTTCTCCGGAACTTCGCCCATCTTCAGAATTCTGATCATTTTTCCCGTCCTCCCAGCCCCGCCATCAGCTTTTCGACGGCGGCTCTCTTGAACTTGAACCCGCTCTTGTTGGCGATCAGCCTCGCGGAAATCGGCACGATGGTCTCCAGCACCTCCAGATGGTTTTCCCGCAGGGTGGTTCCCGTCTCCACGATGTCCACGATCACGTCGCTGAGCCCCAGAATCGGCGCGATCTCGATGCTTCCGTTCAGATGGATGATATCGATGTCCCGCCCGATGCTGCCGTAGTAGTCCCGGGCGATCCTGCCGAACTTGGTGGCGACCCGCAGCGGCCGCTCCGGATTCTCCGTAAAGCCTTCCGGAGCGGCGACCGCCATCCGGCACTTCCCGATCCCCAGGTCCATCAGCTCGTAGACCTCCGGCCGGTATTCCAGCAGGATGTCCTTTCCGGCCACCCCGATGTCCGCCGCTCCGCGGGCCACGTAAATCGCCACGTCGCTGGGCTTTACCCAGAAATACCGGACCCCGGCGGCTTCATTCTCGAAGATCAGCTTCCGGCTGCTTTCCAGAATCTCCGGGCACTCGAACCCCGCGGCGGCGAAAAGACCGTATACCTTTTCTCCCAGCCTGCCCTTGGGCAGGGCCACGTTCAGCATGTTTTCGGGGGATACGCGGTTTTCCATGCTCACTTCTCCCCTTTCTCCGTCAGCCCGTCCAGCCGGTTCAGAAACACCGCGAATCCGACCGCCCGGTCCTTCCGGTGCATCCGCCGCATCAGCGCGTCGTACTGTCCGCCGCTGAGCACGGGATCCGGAATTCCCTGCAGAAATCCCTTGAAGGCGATGCCGTTATAATACTTCAGATCCCCCGTGGCTGAAAAGTCTATCCAGATCTTTTCCTCGGCAGCGGTTCCCATGAAGCCCGCCACAGCCCTGCTGAGTTCCTGCGCGTACTCCCCGCATCCGTTCTCCTCCGCGATTCTGCGGATTTTCGGCATCACGCCCCGGGGCGGGCCGTACGTGCTCAGCAGCGCCGTAAGCGCGTCTTCCGCGCCTTCGCTCAGCCCGGCTTCCCGGCAGAGGGCGCTGATGCCGTGCAGATTCTTCTCCCCGGCGCAGGCCAGGATCTTCTCCCGCATGCGTCCGTCCAGAGCCACCGCGTCCACCAGAGCGCTCAGCAGATCCAGATGGCTGATCTCCAGCACATAGCCGCTCCGGAGCGTCTCCAGGCTTTCCGCCGCCATGCGCAGCGTTTCGCTGAGAACCTTTCCGTCCACCCTTCCCATGCACTCGACGCCGACCTGCGTCTCCTCCCGGAAGCCGTCGGCCTCCGCCGAGACGCGGTACACGTTTTCATGATAATACAGCTTCTGAAGCCCGTCGCCGCAGTCCCGCACGTTCTTGACGATGCTCAGGGTCACGTCCGGCTTCAGCGCCATCAGCCGCCCGTTGGTGTCCGTAAAGGTGATAACCCCTTCGCTCAGCAGGAAATCCTTGTTCCGGCTGTACAGGTCGTATTCCTCGAATTTGCCCATCCGGTACCGGCTGAATCCGTGCCCGTGGTACAGCTCCCTCAGCCGGAATCCGATCCGTTCCTTTTCATCCAGAACTGCGTCCCTGATTTCCATCGGGCCCAACCTCCCTCTCAAAATACTTTGCCATGCTACCACATTAGCGAACTAAAGTCAATCCCTCCGCAAAAATCTTTTGTATTCTATCATCTTTCGCTCCCGGAAACAAATCCTTTATTCTTTTGTAAGGAACTGTTCGCCGTCCTGTCAGCGTATCTTTACGATTCCGCCGCCGATTTCCTGCCGGAAAGTGCTACAATATTTTATGGGGATCCGTTTCCCCGAGGTTTATTCCCGGAGGTCTGAAGATGAAGAATAGATCCGCATTGCTGATTCTGCTGGCGTTCTGCCTGCTGCTTACCCTGCTGCCCGTTTCCGGCGGTCTGGCCGCTCCCCACACGGAATACGTCCGGAATCCCACCGGACGCACTGTGAACGTGCGCCGCGGTCCCGGAAAGACCTATATTGTGGATTATGAGCTGAAGCCCGGCACAAAGGTAACCGTGGAATCCATCGAGGGCGCCTGGACCCTGATCTCATCCCCCGTTTCCGGATGGATGATGAGCAAATACCTGACGGACACGCCTCCCGCCAGCGGCGGCGGCGGCGTGGTTCCCAGCACCATGACGCGGTATATCACCTCCCCCAACGGGAAAAAGGTGAACCTCCGCACGGGTCCGGATGAAAAGAATTACGCCGTGGCCGCCCAGGTCGAGCCGGGCACGGAGGTCGCCCTGCTTTCCACGAAGAACGGATGGTCGACCGTCAGCTATAACGGCTTCACGCTCTTCGTGAAAAGCATGTACCTGACCTCGTACAAGCCCGGCACCGGGCCGGCTCCGGGCGGTTTCACCCCCTTCGAGGCGAAGGTTTACAGCCCGAACGGGAAAAAGGTGAACATGCGGGTGTCCCCCGATCTGAAGGCCGACCGGATCGCCCAGCTCGA
>ONXY01000504.1 GCA_900321945.1 uncultured Eubacteriales bacterium
CAAGGCTTATGGCGACCCGGAAGGGGCTCGAACCCTCGACCTCCAGCGTGACAGGCTGGCGCTCTAACCAACTGAGCTACCGGGCCGTATGAATGGTGGGAACAACAGGGCTCGAACCTGTGACCCCTTGCTTGTAAGGCAAGTGCTCTCCCAGCTGAGCTATGCTCCCGCAGGCCACTGCCGAAGCTTTCGGAGAACCTTCCCTCGCAAGCGGCTTTGCCATAATAGCCGATTTTTGATCCGTTGTCAATAGGATTTCCGATTTTTTCACGATTTTTCAGTTTTGGCCCGTTCAGGACAGCTGATACAGCTCAACGCCCATCCTGCCGTCATATTCCTCCACCAGTACCGAAACAACCTCGGAATGGCTTGTCGGAATATTCTTCCCCACATAGTCCGGTCGGATCGGAAGCTCCCGATGTCCCCGGTCTATCAGAACCGCCAGCTGAATCTGCTTCGGCCTTCCGTAGTGAAACACCGCTTCGATCGCCGCCCTGGCCGTGCGCCCCGTATAGATGACGTCGTCCACCAGGATCAGCTTTTTCCCCGTCAGATCCGCGGGAATCTCGCTTTTCCCGGTTTCGGGCAGGTCGCAGAGCTCCGACAGATCGTCCCTGTACAGGCTGATATCCACGCTGCCCAGCGGGATTTCCGCCCCCTCGAACCTTTTCAGGTTTTCCTGCAGCATCCTTGCCAGGGGAACGCCCCGCCTCCGGATTCCGATCAGGCAGAGACCTTCCGTTCCCCGGTTTTTTTCAATAATCTCATGCGTGACGCGGGTCATGCTGCGGCGGACGGCGGCCTCGTCCATGATGACCGATTTCAGTTCCATCGTTTCTCCGTAAAACGCGCGGGGGATCCGTGCGGACCCCCCGCGCAGATGTCGGTTTTTGACAGGGATTACGCTTTCTTCTCTTCCCGGTTGAACAGCAGATTCACCACAATGCCCAGAATCAGGGCGCAGGCGATTTCGGTCAGCGTGACGGATCCGATATGGACGGTCATACCGCCGATGCCGGCAATCAGAATGGAGGACGCGGTGAACAGGTTCCGGTTGTCGTTCAGATCCACCGGCTGAAGCATTTTCAGACCGGACACGGCGATGAAGCCGTACAGGGTGATGCACACGCCGCCCATGACACAGGTCGGAATGGTGCTGAGGAAGGTAACAAACGGACCGAAGAAGCTGGCGACGATGGCCAGAACCGCCGTGGTAGCGATGGTGACGATGGACGCGTTGCCGGTGATGGCCACGCAGCCGACCGACTCGCCGTAGGTGGTGTTCGGGCAGCCGCCGAAGAACGCGCCGGCGATGGAGCCGATGCCGTCGCCCAGCAGCGTCCGGTGCAGGCCGGGCTCTTCAAGCAGTTCGGAGCCGATGATGGTGGACAGGTTTTTGTGGTCCGCGATATGCTCAGCGAACACCACGAAGGCCACCGGGATATAGGCGACGGCGATGGTCGCCACGTACTGGGCCGTAACGTCCTTCAGGCCCCGGAAGGCTTTGAGGAAGGTGAAGTCCGGCACCCACTGCATCTGGGAGAAGGCTGCGAAGTTCAGAATCTTCAGGGACTCCTTTCCCGTGGCGTTTCCGATCAGGGTGAAGATCAGCGCGCAGGCATAGCCCGCCAGAATGCCGATAATGAAGGGGATCAGCTTGACCATCTTCCTGCCCTTCACGGAACACCAGATGACTACCAGCAGCGTAACGACGGCGCAGATCAGATTCGCCAGATTTGCCCAGTTGTGAGTTCCGAATACGGCGTATCCGTCCGGCAGGGGGCTTCCGAAACCGAAGGAATTGCCGATGGCGTTTCCGGCCAGGGACAGACCGATGATGGCGACGGTCGGTCCGATGACCACCGGGGGCATCAGACGGTTGATCCATTTCACACCGGCCACCTTAACGATAATCGCGATGACCACGTATACCAGGCCGGCGAACACGGCGCCGAGCAGCAGGCCCATGTATCCCGCTTCCACAGTCACCGCGCCTGCAAAGGCCGCGAACATGGAGCCCAGGAAAGCGAAGCTGGATCCCAGAAACACCGGGCTCTTAAACTTCGTGAAGCAGAGGTAGACCAGCGTACCCACGCCGGCTCCGAAAAGCGCGGCGCTCTGGCTCATGCCGTTTCCGATGATGGACGGCACGGCGATCGTCGCGGCCAGGATGGCCAGCAGCTGCTGCAGAGCGAAAACAAGGGTCTGGGAAAACTTCGGCTTGTCCTTGACGCCGTAAACGAGATTCATGAAGGTTCCTCCCTTTCCAAATTCTGGTGGATGCCCGGGGCATGAAAAAACAGCCTGCGGGCGCAGGGCCCGGCAAGCTGCGATTTTGGCACAACATGATCTGTCGGTCGCATCTTGTCGGTATCCCGTACCGCCTTAAAGATCCACCGCGGGAAAAGATAGCATGGTTTCCTTTCACCGTCAAGGGGGAAAGCCATTAAAATTCTGTAACAAAACAGAGCGTTTCCCCGGCGCGGTGATCCGGAGGCTGAACCGTTCCGGGCGCCTTCCGGATTGACATTCCCGCAAAAAAAACATACAATCTTGGCAGAAAGCAAAAGGAGGATACGCGCATGCTCTTCCTGAACGAAAAGGGATTGGAAAACCGCGCTGAATGGCTGGAGAAAGGTTACCGTCTCCCGTCCTTTGACAGGAAGGAAATGATCCGCAGGACGGCGGAATCCCCCGTCTGGGTGCATTTCGGAGCCGGAAACATTTTCCGCGCTTTCCAGTGCGCCGCGATGCAGAAGCTTCTGGACGAAGGAAAAACCGGTTCCGGCATTATCGCAGTGGAAGGTTTCGACTATGAAATCGTGGAAAAAGGCTACCGTCCCAGCGGCAATTACTCGCTGCTCGTAACCCTGAAGTCGGACGGATCCGTGGAAAAAACAGTCGTCGGCTCCATCGCCGAATCCTGCATGCTGGACAGCGGAAACCCCGCTGAATTCGATCACCTGAAATCGGTATTCTCCTCCCCCTCCCTGCAGCTGGCTTCCTTTACCATCACGGAGAAGGGCTATGTCGTGCGGGATGCGGAAGGAAAGCTCCTGCCCGC
>ONXY01000027.1 GCA_900321945.1 uncultured Eubacteriales bacterium
CCGCGTTCCATTCCGGCCGGACAGTCGATCAGAATAAAATCCTTTTCCTTTCCGAGAAGGGAAAGGATTTTTTTCAGCTTCCGCGGATCCAGATCCCTGCAGCGGGCGAACTGGGAAGCGGGAAGCAGACAGAGCCCGGGAAGATCCGGATGGGGAAGAAGAGCCTGGCTAAGCAGACAGTTTCCCCGGGCTACGTCGACAAGGTCGAAAACGACGCTGTTTTCCATACCCAGCAAAAGATCCTGGGAACGAAGACCGATATCGGCGTCGATCAGCGCGACCGAACGGCCCTTCCGGGCAAGCAGTACAGCCAGGTTCGCCGACAGGGCCGATTTTCCGACGCCTCCTTTTCCGGAGACAAAAAGACAGATTTCCGACATGATGCGCCTCCTTTCATCAGGGCGCCAGGCCGTTGGGAACCGGCAGCGCGTCCTCGGCCGAACGGAGGGTTTTCTGTTCCATGTACCATTCGATAAAATCACGGGGAGCCTTGGACGCCTCCGAACCGGAATAGCCGCTCGGAATGAAGCAGGCTATGGCGATTTCCGGATTGTCGAACGGAGCGAAACAGACGAACCAGGAGTTGTTCTCCAGGTCGATTTTCGTAACCTGGGCTGTTCCGGTTTTCGCGGCGATCTGCTCCGTATAGGGCCAGTTCCGGAAATATTTACCGGCGGTACCGGATTCGTCAACCACGCCTTTCATCCCCTGGCGTATCAGAGGCAGATACTCATCCGCCTTGTCCAGACGGTGGATCAGCGTCGGTTCGCGCTGGGAAAGAATCTCGCCCTCAGGAGAGGAGATGGAGTCGATCAGGGAGACGTTGTACAGGTATCCGCCGTTGGCGACGGTACAGACATACCGCGCGACGGCGATGGGGGTCAGAACCGTAACGGACTGCCCGATTCCGGTCAGGATCGTCTGGCCGCCTCCCCATTTGATATCGTTCATATAATTGTACGTGTCTCCGATGATGGACTGAAGATAGACCATTTCCTTGGTCATGTTCAGTTCCTCCATCAGAATGGTGCGCATATTGTCGAGCCAGTCCGACTCGTTGTAGTTGACGGCCATGTCCATCAGCCGCTTGGCGCAGACGGACAGGCGCTCGTCGTCGTATTCTATGTTTCTGGAAGCGCCGCAGTTCTTCAGGTGCGTCTTGATCGAGTTGAACACGATGATCGGAAGGGACGTATCCTGGTTCGCTTCGTTGACCGGCTTGGAAGGATCGTAAAGCGTATTCTGGCTTCCCACAACGGAACGGACCTCGCCGGGAAGGTCGATTCCGGTTTTTGAGGTCAGTCCGTACAGGGAGGCGTAGCGGTAGAGCCGGTCCTCCCCGAGCCGGCTGCCGAGCTCGTAGAAGAAGTAATTGCACGAGTTGGTCAGACCGTCCACGATGGTCTGATTCGCGTGCTTGTAAATATAATTTTTATTGATCCAGCATTTCGGAGCCGTGGATTCGTCGGAGTTGTATTTTGTGTAGTATCCTCCGTCCGAGATGCGCTCCGTGGGAAGAAGAACCCCTTCCGTCAGCGCGCCTGTCCCGGTGACCATTTTGAAAATGGACCCCGGGGTTCCGCGGGCGTGAATACCGTAATTCAGAAGCAGATTTCTGCTGTCTCCGAGGATCGCCATCGCGTCCTTTCCGCCGGCTACCAGAGCGTTCAGGTCGTAGGTCGGATAGTTGGCCATGGCAAGCACCCGGCACTGCATATCCAGAACGATCAGGCAGCCGTGCTCGGCGAGCGAGAGGGGATAGGTGGCCCAGTTTCTGTTGTGAATGTCCGTCTTGTTGGCTTCCAGCCAGGAGTCTGAGGCGAGGTATCTTTCCTGAAGCGCCCGGGTGGTGGAGACGTTGCTCGCGATGGCCCGCTCCGCAACGACCTGGTAGGAGGCGTTCAGGGTGAGCTTGACGTTGTTTCCGTCCTGCGGTTCCGTGTAGCTCAGCTCGCGGACCACCTTGGACATCTGGTCGCGCTCCACGACGCGGGTTCCTTTCCGGAGAGAGGAATTCTGCGTCAGCCAGTCCTCCATGGAGGACTCGATGCCGTCCCGGCCGATGGTGTCGTTATAGGAATACCCTTTCGCCTGCAGCGTAAGCCACGTGGCCCGGGAAGGAATGGCGCCCGTATACCCGATGATCTGCGAGGCGAGGGTGGAACGGGGATACACTCTTTTCGTTCCGATTTCGATCTCCATGCCCGGAAGCATCATGGAACGCGTCTCGATCTCAATGACCGTTTCATATCTGACGTCCTTCGCGATGATGATCGGCTGGGAGTTGAAGATGTTCATCTGCATCTCCGAATAGATCGCCATGATCTTCAGCATCGTTTCCTCATCGATGTCGTCAGTGATCTGATAGCGGGTTTTCAGCCTTTCGATGCACTGTGCCGGAGTCCCGTAACGGGTCATGTTTGTCAGATAGTTGTTGGAGCGCCACTGCTTTTCACGGGTGGCCAGAACCGAGTCAGAGACGCCGGAGCCGAAGTTGAAAACCCATTCCTCCGTTTCGGGATCCCTTTCTATGACGAAATCGATGGCCATCGTCCCGCCGTTTTTTTCCACGATCCGGATGGTATCGACAATCGAGGCGGTATACGCCCTGTACGACGCGGCGGAAACGGTGGAGGCGTCCTTATAGAACGTTACGTTATAGATCAGCACATCCTCCGCAAGGATGACGGAATCCGCAGAGACGATATTTCCTCTCTTGCCCCGCAGGGCGATGGTTTTGGTCCGCGTGTCCTCGGCCTTTTCCTGATAGTATTCCTCCTGACGGAGCTGCAGATTGACAAGCCCTGAAACCAGATAGACAAACATGGCGAAGAGCGCGGCCAGAAACCCGAGGTATCTGCCGAATCCGGGAGGCAGTCTTTTTTTCCGTTCCATGGTTGCACGCTCCTTTCACTATTTCTTCCCGAAAACAATGGGCTGCCTTTTCAGGACGGGCTCCCTCTTCGTTCTGCCCAGAATGATCCGGCGCAGGATCAGGCCGACGAAAACCGCCAGAACTCCCGTCAGAACCACATCCAGGGCCGCGCGCTCTATATGCTGAGGGGTCAGGGCGGTTCCCTGCAGATAAATGTAGATGACGTTGACCGTTTCGAATACCGTTACATTGGTCACCGCGCAGAGTACCGTGCGCAGGAAGGGGGGGATATCATGGCTTTCCCGCTTCAGCGCGCGCTCCATCTGAATCCGGCGCAGAGATTTGTCCGAAAAGGCGAAGGATACAAAAAGGCTGGATATGGGATAGACCGCGAGATTGACAAAGGGAACGGAGGGAAGCATGATTTCCATCAGAAGCCCGTAAATCAGGCCGGCCCATAAGGCCTGCAGCGGCCCGTAGGCGACTGTAATCACCGCGACGTTCACATACAGCAGATTCGGCGTGACGCCTCCCACGCGCAGATACGGAAGGACGCAGACCTGAAAGAGGTATCCCAGAGGAACGATCAGGACGAAAGCCAGATATTTCCGGAACGACTGCGGCGGACGGAAACGGCGGAAAAACCGTGTCATTCATCGTCCTCCTCGAAGGTCATGGCGTCGGGATCGGGCGTTACGTACGGGGTCGGCGTAGGCTCCGGCGAAGGAGTCGGGGAAGGGGTGGGATCCCCGTGAAGATTGACCACCTTGTATTCGAGATTATGGTGTTCGGGGGTCGGCGAGGGAGACGGCGTCGGCTCCGGGGTGGGAGTCGGGGTCTCCGTGGGTTCGGGGGAAGGAGTGGGCGTGGCGTCCGGATCCGGCGTGTTCTGGGATTCAAAGAGGGAGGAAGCAATCTGCGGTACCACGGGAGACGGCCGCGCGCTTTCAAGAGGCACCAGCTCCACGTTCGTCCGGTTGTTTTCCCTTCCCTGAATCGCTTCCGGGACCGGCTTGTAGCGCAGGACAATCACATATTCCAGATGCTGGAAATCGGCAAGGGGCTCAAGAACAATATACTGTTTGTTGGATTCCATGCCCCGGGTGCTTTCCCGGACGGTTCCGATGGGAATGCCCTTCGGGAAGGACATGCCGACGCCGCTGGTGACCACCGTATCTCCGGGGCGGGGCAGATTATCGTCCGGAAGATAGTACATCCGGCACATGGGTTTTCCGTCGATGCCGAGCGTCCCGCGGACAGTTCCCTGATCTCTGGAGGAAGAGATCAGCGCGGCGATGGAAGCCTCGGAGTCGATGATCGTCCGGACCGTGGCGGAGGAAGGCTGCACGCTTTCGGTATATCCCACCAGCGCGCCGGAAATCGTGACGGCCATATAATCCTCCACGCCGTCGCTGGATCCTTTGTTAATGGTCAGCGTGGAGAAGTAATTGGAGTCGGATTTTCCGATGACGGTGCAGACAATCGGCTGCATGGCTGCATTGGCGGCGATTTCGTCGCTCAGGTCCTCATACTGCGAAAGGGTCTGCTGCAGTTCGTCCGCAAGCATCGCCTTATAGATCAGCTGTTCGTTCTCCGCCCGGAGCGCGTTGTACTCCGCCTCAATATTGGAACGAAGCTTGAAGGAACGGAACAGTCCGGCAACCGCCTCCGTGATGGAGGAAAAGAAGCCCTGCACAGGCGTAACCGCTTCTCCGACGACGATTTCGGTCTCCCCGAGAATCGGCGCGTCCGGAATGATCCGGTGAAAAATATAGGAAGCGGTCAGAAAGATCAGAAAAACCGTAATCAGAATCTTGACGGTCAGACGGGTTTTGGGATGGCCGTCGGAACGGCGGCGGGAGGGGGCGGCGGAAGCGTTTTCCTCCGAAAACGCGGGAGCGGGCTTACGGTGCTTTTTCCGGGAAGCGGCGGATTCCTCCGGCTCGTCCGGAACGTCTTCCTCCCCTGAGAAACCGCCTTCAGGCTCCTCTGAACGGCTTCCCCGGAGTTTTTCCAGCGCTTCCTCCGGGGTGTCCGAAGCAACGGGGGAAGACTCCCCGCCGGGGTCATCATAGATAAAGTCGTCCGAGACAACGGGACGATCCGTTTTCTTCTCCTCTCTGGAGCGAAGTCTGAAACGCGCCACGACGGTTCACCTCCTTCTGACGCTGTGAGGGCGTTACGTGATGGGCGCGGCGTGCCGGTCCGAAGGCGTAACGAGCTGAATGTTTTCTGTCAGGTACCCGATTCCCAGAATGCAGCAGTCGCCGGGATCGCGGGCCAGAAGCACAGGTATGTCAAGCTTTTCGGATATGAACTGATCCAGAGCGAAAAGCATGCTTCCGCTTCCGGTCAGATGAATCCCGCTCCGCATGATGTCGGCGCACAGCTCCGGCGGCGTTTTTTCAAGCACCCAGCGGATGGCCTTGATGATCGCGGCGCAGGGTTCGCGGACAGCCTCGTAGGCCTGATCGGAGGTAAACGGGATCGTCCCCGCGGAAGTGTTCAGCTGATTGATTCCGCGGACGAGTATGGAACGGGGCTCCTCCAGAGGCATGGCGGTCGCGAGATCCTTTTTCACCTTCTCTGCGGTCTGCCTGCCGACGATGATGTTGCATTCGCGCTTCAGATAGTTCATAAGCGCCTCGTCCATCCGGTCCCCGCCCGTCGGAATGCTCTGGGACACGACAAGGCCGCCCAGGGAAATGACGGCGACGTCCGTGGTTCCGGCTCCGATGTCGACAACCATGTTGCCGACAGGGTCGTACACGGGAAGACCCGTACCAATCGCTCCGGCGAAGGGCTTCTCGATCAGAAACACATGGCGGGCTCCGGCGAAGCGTACGGCGGAGGTCAGCGCCTTACGGTTGACGTCATCCAGCCCGCAGGGAACGGATACGACGACCCGGGGCTTGTTCAGATAGCTGATACCGATGGCCTTGCGGATAAAATACTTCAGAAGAAGTTCCGTCAGGTCAAAGTCCGAGACCTGCCCGTTCCGGATCGGGGATACGGTGACCAGCTGATCGGGACTGCGGCCGTACAGAAAACGGGCCTCATCGCCGACGGCCTTTACGGTATGGCGGTTCTCGCGCTCAACGGCGACCAGCGTCGGTTCGCTGATGACGATCCCGCGGCCGCGGACGTAGACAAAAGTGTTGGACGTTCCAAGGTCTATACCAATATCAGGAGCCGCAAATGGCATGCGTTCATTCCTTTCCTAACGGTCATATCACATACAGAGCACCGGATCAGGGAAACCGGGGCACGGGCCGGATAACACTTCAGCTGAAAAGCGGATACCCGCTTTTCAGCAGGAGCCGGCGGACAAGATCAAGCGGAAGCCCCATGACGCCGGACGGGCTGCCTTCCAGCTTCCGGATCCAGAGAGCCGCCTGTCCCTGCACTGCGTAGGCGCCGGCCTTGTCCATCGGTTCCCCTCCGGCCACATAGGCGCTGATTTCATCCTCGCTCATCGGATCAAAGGTCACGCGGGAGACGTCCGTATCCGTAAAGGACCGCCCGTCCGGACTGATCACCGTTACGCCGGTGCATACGGTATGCTCGCGTCCCGAGAGAAGACGCAGCATGGAGCGGGCCTCTTCCGCGCATGCGGGCTTTCCGAGCTTTTTTCCGTCCGCGGCGACAAGCGTGTCCGCGGCCAGAATAAAGCGGGAAGGATGAAGGAGCCGCGCGGCGGAAGCCTTCCGCAGACTCAGTTCCGCCACGGCCGCCTCCGCGTCCAGACCGCAGCTTTCATCCACTTCCGGAGCATCCGTTTCGAAAGGAATGCGGGCCAGCGTAAGCAGTTCCTGCCTGCGCGGAGAGGAAGACGCCAGAATCAGAGGCTCGGCCACAACGAAACACCTCCCGAAAACCTATACCAAGACAGTATACCACAGAATTGGGAACTTGTGAAATTTTGGCGCGGTTTTTCTGGCGGCAAAAGTATACAGAACAAGAGAAGAGCAGCCTGTTTCTTGTTTTCAGGACATCCGTATGTTACAATTTTCCGTAATCAGACAGGGGAGGCGGTTAAGCTGAAGATCGGAATTGTCGGGCTCGGACTCATCGGAGGGTCCTTTGCCCGGGCGTACAGCGCGATGGGACACGAGGTTTTCGCCCTGGAAACAGACGCCGGCGTGTTTGAGCAGGCGCTGGACGCGCTGGCGGTGGATGAACCGATGACGGAGGAGAATATTTCCGCGTGTGATCTGGTCCTGGTCTGCGTATATCCCCAGGCTGCGGTCCGCTTTCTTGAGACGTGGGGTCCGGCGATCGGTCCGCATCCGCTGGTCGTGGACTGCTGCGGAACCAAGCGCGGAATCACCGGGGCCGGTATGCGGATCGCGAAACGGTACGGGTTTACGTTCCTCGGCGGGCATCCGATGGCGGGAACGCAGTTTTCCGGGTTCGAGCACTCCAGAAAGGATCTGTTCCAGGGGGCGCCGATGGTGATCGTGCCTCCGGAGGACGGAAGCCGGGAGCTGCTGAGACGGGTCCGCCGATGCCTTTCTCCGGCGGGATTCGCGGCGATCACCGTAACCACCGCCGAGAAACACGACCGGATGATCGCGTTCACGAGCCAGCTGGCGCATGTCGTTTCCAACGCGTATGTTAAAAGCCCGGAAGCGCAGACCCATAAGGGCTTTTCCGCCGGAAGCTACAGAGACCTGACCCGCGTCGCCTGGCTGAACCCGGAGATGTGGGCGGAGCTGTTTCTCGAGAACCGGGATAATCTGATCTACGAGATCGACACGCTGATCGGCCATCTTCGGGAATACCGGGAAGACCTTGAAAAGGAGGACCGGGAGGATCTGATCCGCCTGCTGGCCGAGGGAAAAAGGAGAAAAGAGGAACTGGACGGCTAACCGCGCGTAACAAGCGGATGCGGAGCCGGAAAAAAGAGCGGAGGGACTGTCGGCATATGAAACGGATTGAAATTGCCGCTTCCAGGAATTATGAGGTTCTGATGGAAAGAGGACTTCTGGGGCGCGCGGGAGCCTGCGTGCGGGAAGCGTGCCCCAGAGCGGAAAAAGCCTTTCTGCTGACGGATGACAACGTAGCCCCTCTTTACGCGGAGGAAACGGCGGATTCCCTGCGGAAGGCGAAGATGAGCGTCCATACGCACGTGATGCCTCACGGGGAGAAGAACAAAACCATCGGAACCTGGAGCGCCGTTCTGGAGGAGATGTGCGGGCTCCGGTTTTCCCGAAGCGACGTGCTGGTAGCGCTGGGAGGAGGCGTGACCGGAGACCTCGGCGGATTTGCGGCGGCGTGCTTTCAGCGCGGAATCGACTATGTGCAGATACCAACATCCCTGCTCGCGATGGTGGACTCATCGGTCGGCGGGAAAACCGCCGTGGATCTGAAAGCGGGGAAAAACCAGGCCGGCGCGTTCTGGCAGCCGAAAGCCGTGCTCTGCGATCCGGATACGCTGACGACGCTGCCTGAGGAGGAATACCGGTGCGGATGCGCGGAGATCATAAAATACGGCATGATCGGCGGCGCGGACTTTTTTCACATGCTGGAGGAAAAGGATGTACGCAGTCAGTACGAGCGGGTGATCGCCGCCTGCGTGGAGATGAAGAGGGACTATGTGGCGCGGGACGAATTTGACCGCGGCGAGCGGATGCTGCTGAATTTCGGCCATACGTTCGGACACGCGTGCGAGGCCTGCAGCGGCTATTCCATTCTTCACGGACAGGGGGTGGCCATCGGAATGGCCGTCATGGCGCGCAGCGCCTGCGCGCAGGGAATTCTGGCGGATGATGACCGGGACGCGCTGATCCGGCTGATCCGCCGCAGCGGGCTTCCGACGGAGCCGGAATGGGCCGCAAAGGATATGCTGGACGCGTGCCTTTCCGATAAGAAGACAGAGGGCCGGGAGATCCGGATCGTCGTGCCCGTCAGGATCGGGAAATGCGTGATACGCACCGTGCCCACGTCCGACCTGGGTATGTGGCTCGCGAAAGGAGGCTGTTCATGATTCAGACCGTGCTCCCGGGCTTCCGCTCAGGCGCGGTGGATATTCCGGCTTCCAAATCCCGCGCTCACAGGCTCCTGATCTGCGCCGCGCTCGGGCGGAAGGAGACGGTTCTCCGCTGCAGCGGCGTTTCCCGGGATATTCAGGCGACCGTGGACTGCCTGAACGCGATGGGAGCCCGGATTGTTCCGGAGGGAGACAGAATCAGAGTGCGGCCGCTCGGCGGCCGGGACAGAAAGGATTCCGGAAAACAGGAAGAGGAATACAGAACGCTTCCCTGCGGTGAGAGCGGATCCACGCTGCGCTTCCTGCTGCCCGTCGCCGGCGCGCTGGGGATGAACGCCGTGTTTCAGATGGAAGGCAGGCTTCCGGAAAGACCGCTGCAGCCGCTGCAGGACCTTCTGGGCCGTCACGGGATGAGCATAAGGCGGGAGAAAGGAAGCCTGATCTGCTCCGGCGGACTGACTGCCGGCGATTACCGGATTCCAGGCAACGTTTCCTCCCAGTACGTTTCGGGTCTGCTCTTCGCTCTTCCCCTGCTGTCCGGGGAAAGCAGGCTGACGGTTGAAGAACCTGTTGAATCCGCGGGCTATATATCCATGACGGAGGACGCGCTGGCTCTTTTCGGATACCGGTGCGAAAAACAGGGATGGAGCTACCGCCTGTCTCCCCGTGAACGCGGCCGGGAGGGACCGGACTTCTGCGAAGTCGAAAGCGACTGGTCGTCCGCGGCTTTTTTTCTCGTTCTCGGCGCGCTTGGAGGAAAAGGGGTGACCGTCCGCGGAATGAACCTGAAATCGAGGCAGGGAGACAGAAAAATCCTGGATCTGCTCAGAGCGTTCGGCGCGAACGTGACAGAAGGGGAAAACGGAATAACCGCGGGGCCGGGAAAGCTGCGCGGTATCCGGATCGACGCCTCCCCGATACCGGACCTGGTGCCGGTTTTATCCGTCGCCGCCGCGCTGGCGGAGGGCGAGACGCGCATTGAACACGCGGAAAGACTCCGTCTGAAGGAATCGGACCGGCTGGCGGCCACAACGGCGTTTCTCTCCGGCCTCGGCGCTGATATCACGGAGATGCCGGACGGGCTGCTGATCCGCGGAAGGAGAGCCCTTCGCGGAGGCGCGGCGGATTCAGCGGGCGACCACCGGATCGCCATGTCCGCCGCCGTCGCGGCGGCGGGATCCGAAACGCCGGTTACAATCAGCGGGGCCGAATGTACGGACAAATCTTTTCCCGGATTCTGGGACATTTTCGAAAGCCTGAAGAGAGGAGATGAGGAGAAATGAGCTCCTCCGTTGGGGAAAACCTTCGCCTGACCCTGTTCGGCCAGTCCCACTCGCCTGCGGTCGGGATGACCCTGGAAGGATTTCCGGCGGGCTTTGTTCTGGACCGGGAGGAGCTCCGCAGGTTTCTCCTGCGCCGGGCCCCGGGCCGGAACGCCTGGTCGACTCCGCGAAAAGAGGCGGATGAACCGGAGTTTCTTTCCGGACTGGTGGGCGACACGACTTGCGGCGTTCCGCTGACGGCCGTCATCCGGAACACGAACGTCCGGTCCGGAGATTATGAAAGGCTCCGGGCCATTCCAAGACCCGGGCACGCGGATTATACAGCGGAAATCAAATATCACGGCTTTCAGGATTCCGCGGGAGGGGGGCATTTTTCCGGCCGGCTTACGGCGCCTCTGTGCGTGGCCGGCGGTATATGCCGGCAGTTTCTGGCTGAACGCGGGATTCGGATTTACGCTCATATCGCTTCGATAGCGGATATCCGGGACGAGGGGGATCCGCTCGTCTCCGTGGAGGACAAGGAGTTTCCCGCGCTCAGCGACGCGCAGGGGGAGAAAATGAAGGCGGCGATCGAAGCGGCCCGCCTCGACGGAGATTCCGTCGGCGGCGTGGTCGAATGCACGGCATCCGGCGTACCGGCCGGCCTGGGCGACCCCATCTTCGGAGGAATGGAGAACCGGCTTTCCGCCGTGCTCTTCGGAATTCCCGCCGTCAAGGGGGTGGAGTTCGGCGCCGGATTCGGCGCCGCTGCCATGCGCGGGAGCGAAAACAACGACGCGTTCCGGATCGAGAACGGCCTTCCGAAGCCGGCCGGAAATCACGCCGGCGGCATTCTGGGGGGAATTACCACGGGCATGCCGCTGGTCTTCCGCGCGGCGTTCAAACCGACGCCGTCCATCGGAAGAATTCAGCGCAGCGTCAATCTGGAGACCGGAGAGGAAACGGAGCTGACGGTAACGGGCCGCCACGACCCGTGCATTGTGCCCCGCGCGGTTCCCGTCGTGGAGGCGGCGGCGGCTTTTGTTCTGACGGACGCTCTTCTGGGGAGAAGAAAGGAATCGGAAATTGACTGAGCTGAAATGCGGACTGCTGGGAAAGACCCTGGCGCACAGCCGTTCTCCGGAAATTCATGGAATGCTGGGGGAATATGAGTACCGGCTGTATGAAAAACGGGAGGACGAGATCGAAGGTTTTCTCCGGGGCGGCGGATGGACGGGGCTGAACGTCACGATACCGTACAAAAAGGCCGTTATTCCTTTTCTGGACGAGCTGTCCCGGACAGCCGCGGACGTGGGCAGCGTGAACACGATCCTCCGGAGAGAGGACGGATCCCTGTACGGGGACAATACGGACGTATACGGATTTGAGGCCATGGCGGAACGGGGCGGCTTCAGGATGAAAAACGAAAAGACGCTCGTGCTCGGAAGCGGCGGCGCTTCCGCCGCCGTCTGCGGAGCGCTCCGAAGAATGCATGCCGGCCCCGTGACGGTAATCAGCCGGTCCGGGCCGTTCCATTACGGAAATCTGGAACTGCATGCAGACGCCGCGTACCTTGTCAATACGACGCCCGTCGGGATGTTTCCGCATGTGGACGGTACGCCGGTCGATCTGCGCCGGCTTCCGGCGCTGAAAGGGGTTCTGGATATCATTTACCGCCCGGCGGAGACCGTGCTGCTGAAACAGGCGCGGGAGCTTGGAATCAGATGCTGCAACGGACTGTACATGCTGGTAGCCCAGGCCTGGCGGAGCGCAGAGATCTTCACGGGGAAAGCGATTCCGGAGGAAAAGGCGGAATACATTTACGGGGAGATGATGAAGAGTGAGGATTCTGGTGATTAACGGCCCTAACCTGAATATGCTCGGGGTGAGGGAACCGGATATTTACGGAAAGAAGACCTATCGGGATCTTGTGTCCTTTATAGAACGGGCGGCCCTGGAGGAAGACGTGGAAGCGGAGTGCTTCCAGTCCAACCATGAAGGCGCGCTGGTGGACAGAATACAGGAAGCGTACGGGGTGTTCGACGGCATTGTAATCAACCCGGGAGCCTATACGCATACGAGCATCGCGCTTCTGGACGCGCTGAAGGCTGTCGGTATTCCCGCGGTGGAGGTGCATATCTCGGACGTCAGCACGAGAGAGAAGTTCAGACAGATCTCCTATGTCCGGCTGGCCTGCGTGAAGACCGTTATGGGACTCGGGTTCGAAGGCTACCGGCAGGCGCTGCGCTTTCTGAAAGAATACCGGCCGGACGGAAACGTGTGAAACGGCAGAAAAAAGAGAACGGAATACAGGAGAGACTGATTTGCATATTCGAACCAAGAAATGGGCCAGGCCTGAGCTGAGCGCATGTCCGTATTACGAGCCGGAGGGCGAGGAACGGAAAGGCCGGTGGAGACAGGCGTTCGCCCATCCGGACAGGCCGCTGCAGCTGGAGATGGGCTGCGGAAAGGGAGTCAGCACCGCGCGGATGGCGGCCGCGAACCCGGACGTGAATTATGTGGTCGTCGATATCAGCCCCGACGTGCTGGGAGACACGAGAAGGAACCTGGTCAAAGCCTGCGGGGGAGATCCCGACAATGTATGGATCCTGTTCGCGGATATCTGTCTGATCGACAGATACTTCGATCTGCAGGATGGTCCCGAACGGATTTACATATCCTTCTGCAACCCGTGGACGGAGCGGCCGAAGCACGAAAAGAGGCGGCTGACGCATCCGCGGCAGCTGGTTCAGTACAGGAAAATGCTCCGCCCGGGGGGAGAGATCTGGTTCAAAACGGATGACGACCGGCTTTTTGACGACTCGAGGGTTTATATGGACCTGTGCGGTTTCGAACCGGTCTATCTGACCGGAGATCTGGCCGCCAGCGGTTTTCAGCCGAACTATATCTCGGAACATGAGATGAAATATATGGAGAAGGGAATTCCGATCAAATTCGGCGTTTTCCGGATGACGGAAAGGGATCCGGAATTTGATCCCATCCGGTTCCGGCTGACTCCGGGGCTGCGCAGGGAAACGCTTGAAAGGCTGAAAGAAAAGAACTGAACGGACCGGAACACTGAAAAAAAGCCTCCGCACGGCGCGGAGGCTTTTTACGCGGATCCGGTTACTTGGCGGGATAGTACGCCCCGTAAATGAATTCGTGCAGATCCTGGGAGGGATGAGCGGACTTTTTGAACACAATCACGCTCTGACCGTTTACCGTATCGTTCTTCCAGGTGCCGTCCCCCGGGATCCGCATCTGCGTAAAGAGGGGATCGCCCGAAGAACGCTGCGTAAGGGCCGGAAGCAGGCTTCCCGCGAGCGTGAACAGCGTCTCGAAATTCATGTTGGTCGCGGCGTAGCTGGTGGCGATATCAATCAGATCCATCAGGGTGCTGAAATCCATGTCCGTCAGCACCTTCTGCAGAAGAAGCTCCAGCAGATGACGCTGCCGGTCCGTGCGGTTGAAATCGCTTTCTCCGGAAAGAGAACGGGTCCGGGCGTACATGACGGCCTGAACGCCGTCCAGGTGCTGAGTGCCCGCGACTTCCTCCAGACGCGTCCTTTCTCCTTTGGCTTTATTGTCGTAGGCCGGGGGATGTTTCCGGAGATAGCTGTTGATATACCGGGCCTCTCCCTTGGTAAGCTCGATGTCGATTCCGCCGAGGGCGTCGATGATGGAAGCGAGTCCGTTGAAGTTGATCGCGACAAAATGCTGCAGGTTCATCTCAAAATTCCGGTTGATCGTGCGCATGGCCAGGGACGCGCCGCTACGGATTTTTTCCCGGAGATCGTCGCTTTTCACCTTGTTGCAGCCGAATTTGTAGGCGCAGTTGATTTTATACTTGTTTTTGTATCCCGGAAGAGGGACGAAGGTGTCGCGAAGGATGGAGGTCATTTTGATTTCGCCCGTAGCGGTATTGACCGACACGATGATCTGCGTGTCGCCGAGACCGATAATCTCCTCCGGGTTTTTGCTCCGGGTGTCCACGCCGACAAGGAGAATATTGAGCACGTCTCCCGGGAGATTGGGATTCAGATCCAGAGAGTCCGGATCGATGCCTTCTTCCTCCTCAGGCTGCTCTTCCAGAAATTCGTCAAGCTTCTGCTGCTCCTCCTCCGTCAGGATGAAGATTTCACCCGTGTCCTCGTCGACAATGGTCCCATCGTCTTCCGGCGCCTCCTCCAGGGTTTCCTCGATAAGCATATCCTCATCGGATTCATCCGTTCCTTCGGCGAAGACGGTCAGGGGGAGAAGGCAGAACACCATCAGCAGGGCAAGCAGTCTTTTCATCGGAAAACCTCCTTCACAAAAATCGCGTCAGACAGACGGGTGATTCAGTTCGTCAAGGGTCATATTGAAAGAGGGGAGGAAATCACGCATGAAATCCTGCACCTCCGGGTATTCGGCGGCATCCAGAACCCTGCGGATGTTTTCCGCCGCATAATCGAACTCATGATTCCCCGCCCGCTGCTCTTCCAGACATTTGATATATGCCGATATTTTATCCGCGGCTTTTACAATATCCCGGTCGTATCCGTCCGCCTGCCTGAGGTAGGGGGCGAAGGCCTCTCTCATATCCCCGGGAAGCAGCCCCAGAAGCCGGTCGGCGGAGAGCGACTCCAGATGCCGATAGGCGTCCCGCAGCACGTCGGAATGATATTTGACGGGAGTGGGCAGATCGCCGGTCATGACTTCCGTAGCGTCATGATAAACCGCGAGAGAAAGGATATGCTCCGGACTGCTGTTCCTTCCGTAACGGGTTCTGCCTATGACCGCGATGCCGTGGGCGATCATGGCAACCTGAAGGGAATGCTCGGCGTCGTTTTCCGGCTGCGTGTTCCGCATCAGGGACCAGCGGCTGATCAGTTTCAGCCTGGCCAGACTTGCGAAAAAAGAAAAGCTCATAGGTTCATTCCTTCCGGCAGCTGAAACCGCTGCGTCAGTATTATATGCTTTTTCCGGCCGCGTTTCAAGCTCGGGGGAAGAAAAGAGGGCGGACGCAGCCGGCGTCCCGCGTTCTCCGGAAACGCGTTCCGCGGAGCCGCGCGCGGGTTCAGTCTTGCGGTCAGCCTGAAATCAGCGTATAATATAATTTATCTTTTGAAGGGAGTCGGGGAAAATGAGTCTGACGATTGCGATTGACGGGCCTGTCGGGGCGGGCAAATCCTCTGTGGCCGACGCCGTCGCGGCGAGACTTGGCATCCTGCATCTCGACACGGGCGCTATGTACCGGGCTCTGGGCCTGAAGGCGCTCCGGGAGGGAACGGACGTACAGGACGAAGCCGCCGTCGTGGAGCTCTGCCGGAAGCTGGATCTGGACGTGGCGTACGGGGAAAAGGGGCAGATTACACTGCTGGACGGGGAGGACGTGAGCCTGAAAATCCGTACGCAGGAGGTCAGCATGGCGGCGAGTACCGTGAGCCGTTACGCCGGCGTGCGGAAGATGATGGTCGGCAGGCAGCAGCGGCTCGCCGCGGCCCATGACATGCTTGTGGACGGCAGGGACATCTGCACGACCGTTCTGCCGGACGCTCAGGTTAAAATCTATCTTACGGCTTCCAGCGAGGAACGCGCAATGCGCCGGTGGAAGGAAATGAAGGAAAAAGGCCTTCCGGACAGCTATGAGGACGTTCTGAAACAGGTCGTCGACCGGGACCGGCAGGATATGAACCGGGAGGTGGAACCGCTTAGACAGGCTGAGGACGCGGTTCTGCTGGATTCCACAAATCTTTCCTTTGATCAGGTTGTGGAAAGAATTCTGGAACTGGTGGAGGCGAACGGAAATGGCCGGTGAGACGGTTGCGGAAAAGGATACGGGGATATACCGCGCGGCACGGGCTTTCGCGTGGATCCTGTTTCATTTTTTTATGCCCGTAAGATATCACGGCGTTGAAAAGCTGAAGGACCGGGAGCCGCCTTTCGTCCTGATTTCCAATCACCGCCACGCGCTGGATCCGCTGATTCTGGCTTATCCGGTTCCTTCCCAGTGTTTCTTTCTGGGGAAAAAGGAGCTGGCAAAGAACGCCTTTCTGCAAAAACTGATGGCCGGGCTTCACTGCATTCTGGTCGACCGCCACAACAGGGATATGGAGGCCATGCGTTCCTGTATGAAAGCGATCAGGATGAAAAGAGTGCTGGTTATTTTTCCCGAGGGAACAAGGCGTCACGAAGGACAGATGGAACAGATCGAAAACGGAGCGAGCCTGATTGTCCTGAGGGGAAAAGCGCCGCTTGTGCCTGTGTACCTCGACGCGCCGCTGAGACTGTTCCGCCGGGTCAACGCTTATGTCGGAGACCCCATTCCCTGCGGTGATCTGGCGGAAGAAGGGATCAACGTGGAGACCTGTGAGAGACTGAACGAGAGGATGAGAGAGACGTTCCGGCGGATGATCCGCGAAGCGGAACCGTGATTCCGGCCCGGCGCAGGTTTTTTCAAAAAAAATTTATTTTTTTGCAGGAATTATAAAAAACGCATCGAAAAAGATTATAATGTAGCTTTTTCAGCGAAAGGGTGAGCGGATGACCGTAGAGATCGCGGCTCACGCCGGGTTCTGTATGGGCGTCCGGCGGGCGGTGGAAGCCGCCGAAAAAGCAGCCGGGGACGGCGTTCCATCCTGTACGCTGGGAGAACTGATTCATAATCCCTCCGTTGTTCGGAGACTTGCGGAGCAGGGCCTGCGTCCCGTACAGGAACCCGGCGGCGCAGCCGGAAAAAGAGTTCTGATCCGAAGCCACGGGGTTTCCCCTGACGTTCTGAAGCAGCTGCGTGAGCTGGGCTGCGAGATTCTTGACCTGACCTGTCCGTTTGTGGACCGGCTGCACAGGATCGTAGCGGAAGGTTCAGCGGACGGAACGCCTGTAATTCTTGTCGGGGAAAGAGAGCATCCGGAGGTCAGGGGGACGGCCGGCTGGGCCCGCAGCGATGTTTACGTCGTGGCTACGCCGGAGGAAGCGGAAGAGCTGCCCCGGTTTGAAAGAGCGCTTGCCGTGACGCAGACCACTTTTCCGCCGGAGCGGTGGAGAGCGGTTCTCAGAGTGCTTGAGACGAAGGTCGGGGATCTGGAAAGCCACTGCACCATCTGCAGCGCTACCGAGGTGCGGCAGAGCGAAGCGGCGGAACTGGCTTCCAGGGCGGACCGGATGATCGTCATCGGCGGACGGAAGAGCGCGAACACAAAAAAGCTTTTCGACCTGTGCCGGGCCCGGTGTCCGGAAACAATTCTGGTGGAGAGCGCGGCGGAGATTCCGCCGGCCTTTGCAAATAAAGATCCCGGTATGATTGGGATCACCGCGGGAGCATCCACTCCGGCGGAGTCACTTAAGGAGGTTGTCACACGAATGAGCGAGATGGAAAACAAGGACCTGACCCCTACCCCGGAAGAGGAGACCAACAACGAAGACTTCATGCAGCAAGTCGAGGCCACAATGGTCAGGATCCGTCCTGGACAAACGGTCACTGGCAAGGTGGTTCAGATCACCGATGACGAGGTCAGCGTGAATATCGGCTACAAAGCTGACGGGCTGATCAAGAAGGAAGATCTGGTAGACCAGGACGTTAAGCTGGGAGACGATATCGAAGTCGAAGTCGTCAAGGTAAACGACGGCGAAGGCAACGTGCTGCTGAGCCAGCGGAATATCGTCAATCGCAAGGCGTGGGACGCTCTGATGGCGAAGTATGAAGCGGGCGAGTATGTCGAAGGCGTGGGCAAGGAAGCCGTCAAGGGCGGCCTGATCGCCAGCGTCGACGGTATCCGCGCTTTCGTGCCGGCCAGTCAGCTTAGCCAGCGCTATGTTGAGAAGATCGGCGACTTCGTCGGAAAAGAGATGAAGCTTAAGATCATCGAAGTGGACGAGCAGAAGAAACGCATCGTCGCCAGCCGCAAGGCCGTAGTGGCTGAGGAAGCCGCGGCCAAGAAAAAGGAAGTCTGGGACAAGCTGGAAGAAGGCATCGTGATTCACGGTATTGTCCGCAGGCTGACTGATTTCGGCGCGTTTGTCGATCTGGGCGGCGTGGACGGACTGATTCATATTACCGATCTGAGCTGGGGCCGTGTCAAGCATCCCAGCGACACCGTGAAGCCCAATCAGGAAGTGGATGTGAAGATCCTCAGCCTGGACCGCGAGAGGGACCGCATCCAGCTCGGATACAAACAGCTGCAGCCCCGGCCCTGGGACAACGCCGCGGAAAAGTATCCTGAAGGCGCCATCGTTCAGGGCAAAGTGGTCCGCATTACTGATTTCGGCGCTTTCGTTGAACTCGAGCCCGGACTGGACGGACTGGTTCATATCAGCCAGTGCGCCAGGACGAGAATCGCGAAGGTGGAAGACGCTGTTCAGGTCGGGCAGACCGTGAACGTAAAGGTTCTGAGCGTTGATTCCGAGAAGAAGCGGATCAGCCTGAGCATCCGCCAGGCCCTCGAGGACGAGGAGACGCTGAACGCAGATGCAGGCACGGAACCGGAGGCGGAATATGAGATCGTCGCGACGGACGAAAGTCCGGTTGAGGAACCCGCCGAGGAAGTAAAGGAAGCCGCTGAGGAACCCGCCGCGGAGGCCGCTGAAGAACCGGCCGCGACGGAAGAATAATCTTTTCCGTCACACCCCCTGCCGTCCGCGGCAGGGGGTTTTCCGTTTCCCGCGCTTGCCAGCTTCCGGCGGCGGGAGTATAATGGGCCGGAAAAGAGGAGGAAAGAATGAGAAAGAATTATCTGTGCTTTCTGCTTATATTGCTGGCCCTGCTGACCGCAGCCGGCTCCGGCGCGGAAGTGAAGGTCTCCGCGGTTCCCGGAACGGCGCGCGCCGGGGATGTGGTGGACGTTCAGGTGAAAACGGACGGAAGCCCGGCGTGCGTTGTATACATCCTGAAAAACAACGGAGAAACCGTTTTCAGCGGAAAGGAGGACGATCATTTCGAAGCTTCGTTCCGTCCGCGCCTGGAGGGTGAATATGTCCTGGAAGCACGGGTAATCTACGAGGACGGTACGACGGAAACGGGTACCGCGGCGGTTTCCGTGAGCGGAACACGGGATCCGGAACAGGGATCCGAAACGGTATACAGCCAGAAAGACGGCTGGTGGAAGACCGCCGCCTACTCAAAATCCGATCTTGAAAAGGCCGGCTGTGCCATTTTCACACTGAGCCACGCGCTTCAGCGGATGGGCAGAACGGGGGACGACATCCTTCCCGAACAGCTCGCGGAGACGTACAGAAAGTGCTATACAAAGAACGGAACGGCCAACGCGCGGCTGATCTGGCAGGCCGGCCAGGTTTACGGATATACGACGGCGAACGGACTGTACAAACAGAAGGCCGAACTGCGGGAGTCCCTCAGGGACGGAGATATGTTTTCCTTTGGAATCGTTCTGGGACATATTGCCCTCATGAGCGGGATCGACGAGAAGGGGGACAAGGTTCTGATTACCGATTCAGCCCCCAGCGCCACGTTTGAACGGATCAAAAAGGGAAAAATCTATTACCTGGAGGACGGAGAATATAAGGAGGCGCGGGAACCCGGAGAGATCCCCGGCGCGAGGTATTATTTTGAAACCGGATTCTACGGCGGACTGGAATACTACATGGATCTTGAATACTGCGCCAGACGCGGCGGACGGCTGATCAGACCGGCATGGCTGTTCTGGCGGAGCGGCGAGAACGCAACCGGAGCTGAAATGATTCAGGCCGGAACCGGCATCAGTATAATATCGGTCAACGGAAAGCAGCAGTCCGTTCCGACGCGCGACCTGCTCTGGGGCGGGAACGGGAAACCGGTGCTGGCGGTCGTAACCGAGAAAAAGAACATTCTTCTGCGGAACGCCGAGGGAAAACGGGCCGGAACGGTTCCTTCCTGTACGATTCTTCCGGTTCTTGAAGAGAGGGAAGAGCTGCTGTACGTCCAGTACGGCGATCAGCGGGGATACGTCAGAAAAAACGCTGTGGAAATAACGGAACCTCTGCAGGGTGATATCCGGACGGGCAGGATCAGTGTGAACGGAAACACAAGCGGACGCGCCACCGTGAAACTCCGGTTCGGCCCTTCGGAAAAGCACAGAGTCGTGAGCAGCTGGAAGACCGGAACCGAGGTCTGCGTTATCACTGAATCAGGAGACTTCCTGCAGGTTGAAGCGAAAGGAACGCGCGTCTGGGTGCACCGGGATTATCTGACGCCGGATTGGGAGGAAGAAGAGGATGGGACGGAAATCGGTCAAGGAGAATAAGAGCATTTATCAGATCACCAGGGAGAACCTCGGGCTGACCCGCGAAAAGGCGGGAGAGCTGATACCGGGCTTTTCCCAGGAAAGGATCGAAAAAATCGAAAACGACCGGATCCAGATCAGACCGGAGGACGTGAAGATTCTGGCCGAATACTATAAAGCTCCCGGACTCTGCAACTATTACTGCAGCCAGGAGTGTCCCATCGGCCAGGGACGGATGAAACGGGTCGAGTCGAGGGAACTCGTGCAGATTGCGGTGGAGCTCCTGAACGGAATGAACCGCCTGCAGAGTTACCGGGACCGGCTTCTGGAAATCGTTGAGGACGGAACGATCGATCCCGACGAATATGAGGATTTCGCACGGATCAAGGAGACGCTGGACAAGATACAGGTGTCCGTGTCCACGCTGCAGCTGTGGCTGGAGGAAAAGAAAGCGGAAGGTGAAATCGAGGAGGACGCTTTTTCATGAAACGCTTTTTGCTGATGACGCTCTTTCTGACGCTTCTTGCCTGTCCTGCGCTGGGCGGACAGATCCTGAAGGAGGAAACGGAAGCGGTTCTGCCGGACGGCGTTCATTCCATCCGTATTCCGGCCGGGACAGAATATCAGGAACCGGAGTCTGATGAAAAGGATCTGAAAGGGGCTTTTCTGAGAGAGCCCGACCTTGAGATTCTCGTCTTTGCCTATGACGCCCGCGGCACAACGGTGGAAAGCCTGGCGCAGGCGCTGACCGACGCGGGACGCGACGCGCAGATCCGGGAAATCTCCGGAGAAACCTTTCTGGTTTATCAGGAACGGGACGAATCGGACGGAGCAGGCTGTGTCGGATACAGCTATCTGTACAACGGCTGGATGACGGAAATCGCCTTCTTCTACGGAAGCCAGGAGGCGGCGGATATGACCGTAAGCATTATGGAGAGTTTTCACGAATGAGTTTTACGCATCTGCATCTGCATACCGAATACAGCCTGCTGGACGGCGCGTGCCGGATCCAGGGGCTTGTAGAACGGCTGAAAGAGCTGGGGATGAAAAGCTGCGCCGTTACGGATCACGGCGTCATGTACGGCGCGGTCGATTTTTATACGGCAATGACGGATGCCGGTATAAAACCCATTATCGGAATGGAGGCATACGTCTGCCGGGACAGGACGGACCGCAGCCCCGCCGGCAGGGAGAACAGCCATCTGATTCTGCTCTGCGAAAACAATACGGGATACCGGAACCTGATGAAGCTTTCCAGCGAAGCCTTTCTGACCGGATACTACTATAAGCCCAGAATGGATTACGACCTGATCCGCGAGCACCATGAGGGGCTGATCTGCTGCAGCGCGTGTCTGAGCGGAGACCTGCCCAGAATGCTGCTGAACGGCCAGTATGAAAGCGCGCATTCCTACGTCCGGGAAATGCAGGAAATATTCGGGAAGGACAATTTCTTTATCGAAATCATGGACCACGGGCTCCGGGACGAAAAAACCGTCATGCCCAGGCTGATCTCCCTGGCGCGTGAAATGAACGTGCCGCTGGTCGCGACGAACGACTGCCACTATCTGGAACAGAAGGACGCGGAAGCGCAGGAAGTCCTGATGTGCATTCAGACGGGAAAGACTCTGGCTGACGAGCAGCGGATGCGGATGGAGACCCGGGAACTGTACGTCAAGAGCGAGGAGGAGATGCAGGCGCTGTTCCGGACCGTGCCGGACGCGCTTGAGAACACGCAGAAAATCGCGGACAGATGCAATGTGGAATTTGAATTCGGGAAAACGCGTCTTCCGCGGTATCCGGTTCCGGAAGGCGAAACCGCGGAGGGCATGCTTCGGCGGCTCTGCCGGGAAGGAATGGAAAAACTGTATCCCGGGACAAAAGAAGGGGATGAACCCTGGAACAGGCTGGAGTATGAACTGAGTACCATCATTCAGATGGGATTCGTGGACTATTTTCTGATCGTCTGGGACTTTATTCACTATGCGAAGAGTCAGGGGATCATGGTGGGTCCGGGGCGCGGAAGCGGCGCCGGGTCCATTGTCGCGTACAGCCTCGGGATCACCATGCTGGACCCCCTGAAATACCAGCTGCTTTTCGAGCGCTTCCTGAATCCGGAACGCGTGACAATGCCGGATATCGACGTGGATTTCTGCTATGAAAGGCGTCAGGAAGTCATAGATTATGTCTCCGGGAAATACGGCGCGGATCATGTCAGCCAGATTATCACTTTCGGAACCATGGCGGCGAGGGGCGTGGTAAGGGACGTCGGACGCGTTCTGGGGATGAGCTATCAGGAGACCGACGCGGTCGCAAAGGCGATTCCCTTCGATCTGGGCATGACGCTCCGGAAAGCGCTCTCAATCAGTCCCATGCTTCGGCAGCAGGTGGAGGAAAATCCACGGGTCAGTCAGCTGATCGACATGGCCATGACGCTGGAAGGAATGCCAAGACATGCGTCCACACACGCCGCGGGTGTGCTGATCACCGGAAAGCCGGTGGTGGAATACGTTCCCCTTCAGCGGAACGACGAGGTCATCACAACCCAGTATCCCATGGGAACCATTGAGCGGCTGGGCCTTCTCAAGATGGATTTCCTGGGGCTGCGGACGCTGACAGTGATCAGGGATACGCTGGATCTGATGCGCGAAGCCGGAACGGACATCAAAGCGGAGGATATACCGCTGGACGATCCTCAGGTGTATGAGATGATCTGCAGAGGTGATACCGAAGGGCTGTTTCAGCTGGAAGGAAACGGCATGACGTCGTTCCTGACCAGCATGAAGCCGGGGTGCTTCGAGGACATCATCGCCGCCATATCCCTCTACCGGCCCGGACCGATGGAATCCATTCCCCGTTACATTTCCGGCAAGCAGGATCCCAGCAAAGTGGCGTATAAAACCGAAAAACTCCGGCCGATTCTGGACGTCACGTACGGATGCATGGTGTACCAGGAGCAGGTTATGCAGATCGTCCGGGATCTGGCGGGATACAGCTACGGCAGGAGCGATCTGGTGCGCCGCGCCATGGCGAAGAAAAAGCACAAGATCATGGATCAGGAAAGGGAGATCTTTGTTCACGGTCTGACGGATGAGAACGGCGAAATCAAGGTGCCGGGGTGCGTCCGGAACGGCGTGCCGGAAAGCACGGCCAATCAGATTTATGACGAAATGATCTCCTTTGCCAGCTACGCCTTCAATAAATCCCACGCGGCGGCGTACAGCGTGGTAGCCATGCAGACCGCCTGGCTGAAAAGATACCACCCGGTTCAGTTTATGGCCGCGATGCTGAACAGCGTATACGGAAACACGGGAAAAATCGCGGGATATATTCAGTACTGCAGAGGAAGAGGAATCCAGGTTCTGCCTCCGGACATCAACAGGAGCCGATGGAAGTTTACGGTTGTTCCGGACGAAGGCGGACAGGGGGCCATCCTGTTCGGACTCGGCGCGGTGAAGGGCGTCGGGGAGAACGCTGTCCGTGTGATTACGCAGGAACGGGAAAACGGACGCTACAGGGATCTCTTTGACTTCTGCAGAAGAATCGACACGCTGGAATGCAACAAACGGGTCGTGGAGAACCTGATCAGAGCGGGCGCTTTCGACAACCTCGGCGCCAACAGACCCCAGATGCTGCAGGTCTATGAGAGCGCGCTGGAAGCGAACCAGAACGCGAGAAAGAAGAACGTGGCCGGACAGATGAGCCTGTTCGACATGATGGGAAGCGGGCCGGATAATCTGATGAAGGAGGCCGGCCTGGAGTACCCGAGACTTCAGGACTGTCCGCTCAGGGCCAGACTGCAGATGGAAAAGGAGGCGACCGGCGTCTATATGTCCGGGCATCCGCTGGATGAGTGGAAGGACGCGATGAAGAAGCTCAGCTTCAGTTCCGCAGAGCTTCCGAAGCTGGAGGAAATGCCGGATCACGGATTAAGCCAGGACGGACGCATGGTTGAAATGGGCGGAATTCTGACGGAAGTCAAGGGAAAGGCCACAAAAAAGGGAGATTATATGGCTTTTCTGACGCTGGAGGATCTGACGGGTCAGATCGAATGCCTTGTTTTCCCGCGAACTTTTGAGAAGTACCAGACGCTTCTGCAGGAGGACGCCACCGTCGTAATCAGCGGAAGGCTGAGCATAAGGGAGGACGAAGCGCCGAAACTTCTGGCGGAGCGGATTGAAGGAATAGAGGCCTGGCTCAGGTCCTCCGGAGCGGGAGAGAGAGAGGAAGCGGGAGGAAAAAAGGAAAGAGAAAGATCCGGCCATGACGAACAGCCCGGGGATGAAAAGACGGAAGAGCGCGCCGCGTCGGAAGCGAAAAGGAAGCTGTTTCTGCGTCTGAACCGGAACGAGACGGACAGAGTCTGCGCGCTGCTGGCCCTGTCGCCGGGGGAGGTTCCGGTGTACCTGTATTATCCGGAGGAAAAGAAGACGCTGCTCTGCCCCCGCATAAACTGGAGCAGCGCGGACGAACAGTGCGTCGGACGGCTGAAAGCTGAACTGGGTGAAGAAAACGTGGTGGTGAAGAAGTAGGATGATCACGCTGGAACATGTCACGAAAAAGTACGGAAACCGTACGGCGCTGCAGGACGTGTCCATACAGATCGGCCGCGGCCGGACTGCCGGCATTCTGGGAAGAAACGGCGCGGGAAAAACGACGGCGCTGAATCTCATGACCGGGTATTTTCCCCCGGACAGCGGGCGCGTCCTGATCGACGGAACTGATATGATGCTCCATCCGGAAGAATGCAAAAGAAAAATCGGCTATCTTCCTGAAAAGCCTCCTCTCTACGACGAGATGACAGTTTATGATTATCTGAGTTTTGTCTCCGATCTGCGGGAAGTGAAAGCCGGAGAGCGGAAAAGACATGTGACGGAGATCATGGAAATCTGTTTTCTGAAGGAGACCGGCGGAAGGGTTATCGGGAATCTGAGCAAAGGGTACCGTCAGCGCGTGGGGATCGCTCAGGCGCTGTGCGGAAATCCGGAGATTCTGATTCTGGACGAGCCGACCGCAGGACTGGATCCGATGCAGACGGTGGAAATCCGACAGCTGATCCGGGAGCTGGGAAAAGAACACACAATCCTGTTTTCCAGCCATATTCTTTCCGAGGTTCAGCAGCTGTGCACCCATGCCGTGATACTCCATGAGGGAAAGCTGATCCGGTCGTTTGATCTGCGCTCCGGCGGAAATGAGGAAACCGCCGGAACCGGCGCGAAAATACAATACCGGCTCAGCGCCGCGGGGAAAGAGGAGGAGATCCTTTCCGCCGTACGAAGCATCGCCTGCGTACAGAAGGCGGAAGCGCTGCACCGGCGTGAGGCCGGAACAGCGGAGATCCTGATAACCGGATACCGGGGAGACGAAAGAGGACCGCTGACGGATCAGCTGTTTCATCTGCTGGCCGCGATGGACGCGCCGATACGGCAGCTTGTTCAGGAAAAGGACGACCTTGAAACCATTTTTCTGCAGGCGACGGCCGACAGATGAGACCGAAACAGAACCCCCGGACAGGCTTTTCCTGTCCGGGGGTTTTTGTGTCCGCACCGAGGGGGCGGGAGGGAGCATGAAGGGAAGTCTTCCGTCACAGATCGGCCTGGGACAGACCGGAGCACCGGTCCAGAAGGGAACCGGGAGCCACGACGCAGACCGCGCTTTTTTCCGCGAAAGCATCCAGAATATCCGCAAGCTTCAGAAGGTCTTCCGGAGACGCGTAAAGAATTTCCTTCCGGATCTTTTCCGCCTGCTCCCGGGTATAACCGCCGAGAAACCGGTTGTCCGCGAGCGTTCCCTTTTCGCGGGGAGCGAGGAGGGGATTCAGATCGTTCAGCGTGGATATGATATATTTGTCCAGACTTTCGCCTTCCGAGACAAAAGTTCTGAGGAAATCCGCGGCATCCTGATATACCCGGAGCGTACGGTCGGGAGTCGGATCCCGGTAAGAATAGGAGAA
>ONXY01000086.1 GCA_900321945.1 uncultured Eubacteriales bacterium
CAGCAGATCGAAACGGCGGGAGGGGTCTGCAGGGAGGTCCCGACTTTCGCGGAGGACGGTTTCCGTCCCCGGGAGGAGGCTCTCGAGACCGCGGTCACGCCGCGCACCCGGGCGCTGATTCTGAACACACCCTGCAATCCCACGGGAGCGGTATGGGGCCGGGACACCCTGGAGATGATCGCCCGTACGGCGGAAAAGCACGATCTGCTGATCGCCGCGGACGAAATCTACACCCGGTACGTGTACGACGGGGAATTTGTCCCCATGCGCACGCTGCCGGGAATGAAGGACCGTACGGTTACGCTGAACAGCTTCAGCAAGAACTTCATGATGACGGGCTGGCGGGTCGGCTGCATCATCGCGCATCCCGACCTGATCCGCGCTTTCCAGTATGTCAGCAACGGCATGACCTACACGACTCCGGCCATCTCCCAGCGGGCCGCGCTGCATGCCCTGGCTGTCCGGGAGGAAGTGGCGGAGACGTATATCTCCCGGTACAGGGAGCGGGTTTTCCATATGGCGGACCGGCTGGAAGCGATCCCGTGGATCACCCTGTTCCGTCCGCAGGGGACCTTCTATCTCTTTCCCGGCATCAGAAAAACCGGTATGACGGACACGGAATTCTGCGGACTTCTTCTGGAGAAGGCGCACGTCCTGGTCTCTCCGGGAAGCGCTTTCGGCCGGGCCGGGAGGGGATATTTCCGCATCGCGGCCACCGTGCCCGAAGACCGGCTCCGGGAAGCGGCGGACAGAATGGAAAAACTGCATTTATGCGTTAAGGATGCATAAATAATGAATAAAATGGGAAGAAATTTTCGAAAAGGCCTTGACAAACCTTTCGCATCGTGCATAATAATGCGCATACAATAAATCTTACGTCCGGAGGTCAGAGAAAGCCATGAAAAAACTGATTGCGATGATGATGGTTCTTGCGCTGGCGCTGTGCGCCGTGTCCGCTTCCGCCGACGGCGTGCTGGAGAAGATTCAGAGCGCCGGGAAGATCGTCATGGGAACCGAAGCCACCTATCCCCCCTATGAGTATCTGGACGACAACGCCGATTTCGCGGGATGCGATATCTGGCTGGCACAGCAGATCGCTGAAGCGCTGGGCGTGGAGCTGGAGATCGTGGACATGGGCTTCGACGGCATCATCCCCGCCGTGCAGTCCGGTCAGATCGACATCGGCATCGCCGCCTTCACCCGGACCGAGGAGCGCGCGCAGGTTATCGACTTCTCCGACCTGTATGAGGTCAGCGCGCAGCTGCTGATTGTCAAGGCCGGCAACGCGGATCTGTATTCCACCAAGGAAGCGCTGGCCGGACAGAAGGTGGGCGCCCAGCTGGGCACCATTCAGAGCCAGCTCGTGGAAAGCGCGCTGACCGAAAGCACCCTGTTTGAGCTTCCCACCTACCCCGAACTGGCGCTGGAGACCATCAACGGCAACATCGCGGGCTTCGTGGTTGACTCCGCCGTGGGCCAGTCCATGGTGGCCAGCAGCGACGGCGCGCTGGAAGTCAGCGGCTTTGCGTTCACCGCGGAGGAAGCCAGCTTCGGCAAGGCGGCCGTGATCGCCAAGGGGAACGAGGACTTCGTCGCCGCGGTCAACGAGGTAATCAACAGGGTCGTCAGCGACGGCAGCTATGAGGCCGCCTACAATGCGGCCGTGGAAGCCACGGGCGCGGCCGAGTAATCCGTCATACGTATTCCCATTCACCGTGGAACCGGAAACGGTTTCACGGTTTTCCTCATATTTCCGACCCGACGCAGGAGGACGCTTATGACCTTTTTCACCAACGTGGGGACGACGCTGGAGAAGTATTACCCGTTTTTTATCGAGGGCATGCGGAACACGCTGATTCTCGCCTTTTTCACGCTGCTGTTCGGCACGCTGCTGGGCATCCTGATGGCCATGGCCAGACTGAGCCCCTTCAGACCCCTGAAGTGGCTGGCCACCGCCTATATCGAGTTTTTCCGGGGCACGCCTCTGATGGTGCAACTGATGTTCATCTTCTACGGCCTGCCCATGCTCGGCGTCACCTTTCCGGACGTGCCGTTCATTGAGAACTTCCAGCGCTTTGCCGCGGGCATCGTGGCCATGAGCCTGAACAGCTGCGCCTACGTGGCGGAGATTATCCGGAGCGGAATTCAGGCAGTGGACCCGGGACAGATGGAGGCCGCGCGCTCCCTGGGGTTCAAAAAAAGCCAGAGCATGATGATGGTTATCCTGCCCCAGGCGATCCGGAACATCCTGCCCGCGCTCGGCAACGAGTTCGTCACGGTGATCAAGGAAAGCTCGATCGTTTCTGTAATCGGCATCGCGGATCTGATGTACCGCACCAACGGCGTGAAAGCGAAGAACTACAAAACGCTGGAATGCCTTTTCATCGCCGCCATGATCTATTTTGTGCTGACCTTTGTCAGCGGCCGTCTGATTTCGCTGATGGAGAGGAGGCTGCGCCGTGGCCGGAAATAATGAAATGATTCACGTGAACCACCTGACCAAGAAGTTCGGGAAGCTGACCGTGCTGGACGATATCAGCACCGTTTTCTGCCGGGGCGAGGTCGTCAGCATCATCGGCCCGTCCGGGGGGCGGGAAGAGTACCTTCCTGCGCTGCCTGAACCTGCTGGAGCAGCCCAGCAGCGGCGAGATCCTGTTCGACGGGGTCAACATCTGCGACAGAAACACCGACATCAACCAGCACCGCCAGAAGATGGGGATGGTTTTCCAGCAGTTCAACCTGTTCGAGAACATGAACGTGCTGAAGAACCTTACCGCCGCTCCCGTGAAGATCAAAAAAATGCCCAGAGAGCAGGCGGACGAGAAGGCCATGCAGCTGCTGGCCCGGGTCGGGCTGACGGACAAGGCGGCCGCCTATCCCAGTCAGCTTTCCGGCGGGCAGAAGCAGCGCATCGCCATCGTCCGGGCCCTGATGATGGAACCCGAGGTGATGCTGTTCGACGAGCCCACCAGCGCCCTGGACCCGGAGATGATCGGCGAGGTGCTGGACGTCATGAAGAAGCTGGCGGAATCCGGCATGACCATGATCGTCGTGACGCACGAGATGCGCTTCGCCCGGGAGGTCAGCAGCCGGACGCTGTTCCTGGACGGCGGGCACATCGAGGAGGACAAGCCGTCCCACGAGCTGTTCGAAAGCCCCGAGAGCAAGAGACTGATCAGTTTTCTGGAGAAGGTGCTTTAATCCTATATCAGACGACGCCGGCGGCGCCGTCGTTCTGGATCCGGTTCATGCGGGCGTAGCTGCCGCCGAGCGCGACAAGCTCCTCGTGGGTTCCTTCCTCGGTGACCCGGCCGTCCTCGATCACCAGGATCTTATCCGCGTTCCGGATGGTGGATAGCCGGTGCGCGATCGCGATGATCGTCCGGGTCCCCGCGATACCCGCGACCGCCTGCCGGATCTGCTGTTCGGTTTCCACATCCACCGAGGCCGTGGCCTCGTCCAGAATAATCACGGGGGATTTCCTCAGAATGGCGCGCGCGATGGCGACGCGCTGTTTCTGTCCGCCCGAAAGGCGCAGACCGCGCTCGCCAACCCGGGTGTCGTAGCCGTCCGGCATCGCAAGAATGTCTTCGTGAATGCTGGCCGCCCGCGCCGCGGCCTGAATCTCCTCCATCGAGGCATCCGGCGCGGCGTAGCCGATATTTTCC
>ONXY01000239.1 GCA_900321945.1 uncultured Eubacteriales bacterium
CAGCGCTGTAATAGGTGAAATCCATTTCACCGGCTGTTGATGTATCCGCCTTCTTCGGCCTGTAAAAGATATGTTTTTTTACCATAGGACCGTCAAAGACGATCTCCTTTTCCTCATCTGTAAGATCCCTGAATGGTACGTCGGTGCGCACGCCCATTTCCCGGGCGATGTCCTTCATAAGCGACCACATCAGCGTCTGCCAGGGAACGACCGCGCCCTGTTCGATGGACAGGGATTCGTCGGGCACCAGGGTGCTTTCGTCCACCGTGCGGATCACGCCCGTGCCGTCGCAGCGCCGGCACGCTCCGGTGCTGTTGAATGCCAGGTCCTCCGCGCCGGGGGCATAGAAGCGCTCTCCGCATTCCGGACAGACCAGTTCCTGCCCGGCGGCCACCCGCAGGGTGGGCGGGACCTGATGGCCGTTTGGACAGCGGTGATGGGCCAGGCGGGAATACATGAGCCGCAGGGAATTGAGCAGTTCTGTTCCCGTGCCGAAGGTGGAGCGGATGCCCGGTACGCCGGGCCGCTGGTGCAGCGCCAGGGCTGCGGGAATATACTGAACGCTGTCCACCTGGGCGGCGGCGGCCTGGGTCATGCGGCGGCGGGTATAGGTGGAAAGGGATTCCAGATACCTTCTGGAGCCTTCAGCATACAAAACGCCCAGCGCAAGGGAGGACTTGCCGGATCCGGATACTCCGGCAACACCCACGATTTTATTCAGCGGGATATCCACATCCACATTCTTCAGATTGTGCACCCGTGCGCCCCGTACTTCGATCTGCCGGGGGGCTCTGTTTTCATGGTCCGTCTTCATAGTCCGATCCGTCCCTGTCATTTTTGCGGCCTGATTTATGTTCTTCGGGGCGCTGTCGTGCGGCTTGTCCGTTAAGCGTTATGACGCGGAGTGTACCGCGTCCCGCCTCAGAATTTGTAGCTTTCCTCCATATGATTGGTCCTGCAGCCGCACACGCGGCATCTCAGCACGCTGTATATGCTTCTCGTATCGCCGGTTTCCCGGGAAAAGCTTTCCCCCGTGTCCTCATAATCGTGGTATCCCAGCCTGCAGCGCCGCCGCGGATCCGCGATCCGCCGGATCAGCGCGTTGCGCACCGTGTCGTTCCGGATCTCCGGGAGAAGCTGTACCGCCGTCTCCTCATCCAGCAGGGCGGCCGCTTCTTCCCGCGCGCCGCGGAAATCCTTCTCCGGCGTTTCCCGGACCAGACGGATCAGCTGATCCCGGTCCAGTTTCCTGACAGCCGGCGCGAATCCGCTCTCCGCCAGCCGGTAGAGCCTGTCTGGATCATGGATCGACTCCGCCGCGAGTTCCCGGATGTTTTCGGGCACCGCCCTGTCTTCCGCCAGCTCCCGGAGGACGTCCTCGTTCGTGATCTGTTTCGCGAGGCGCATCATGTCCTCCGGACGGTCTTTGTTCGCCGTGATATGGGCGGCGGCCCACCGGCCGTCCCGGACCGCCTGCAGCGCTTCCGTAAGGCCTTCCCGGTCCGCCAGAATCATCAGGATTTTCGAGTTCCCGATCCCTCTCAGAGCAGCGTCGCGGATCACGCTGTCCTTGCGGAATTCGAAAGCCAGCTTTACCAGCGGGCTCCGCCGCAGGTAGGTCTCCGTATCGATTACCTTGTACTCCAGCGATTTCTTCAGCGAGTCTTCAAACGTTTTCAGCCGGTTCGCGGCAGCCAGGCGCAGCTCCTCGTCCGCGGAACCGCGGATCACCCCGAACAGCTTTTCAGTGCTGCGGCATCTCCCGATCTGCCGCATCGCTTTCGCCCTGTCTTTCAGCTGAATCTTTCCGAACATGTCTTTTCTCCTCCTGGCGGCTGTCTGAAATGCCGGTTCCATGCCGTAAAGCGCGCCGGTCCGGATCTTCGGGCTGACGTGGTCCGGTCCGCCCGCTGTCGCGAAGCTGTCCCCCTGCTTTTTGCCGCGGCAGGAACCTCCGGCGTGATCCCGGCGTCCCCGTCATAGTATCCGTACGTCAGGACGCTGTCCGCATACTCTTCTCCCGGGAAGCCCTTCAGCGCGGCCCGGATGCCGTCCGTAAGCGGAGCAACTGCAAAGTGATGATAAACGGCCCGCAACCCTGTGTCTGAATACTTCATGACCCGTTCTCCCGTCCCGGCGGATCCGTATTCCTCCTCCGCCGGGGTCCGCGCGCTCAGGCAGGTCAGAAAATTTACGCCGACACAGCGGCCGGGCGCCTTTTCATCCTCCGGATCCCTCCATGCTTTCCGCGAATGTTCCGCTTTTTTCGAGCGCTTTGATAAGAATTCGATAAAGCGGGGAGCAATTCCTTTACCCGCTCCTGTATCCCGTGTCTTTCCCGGCGGGGCGGCATGCAGTCGCTCCGATTCCG
>ONXY01000189.1 GCA_900321945.1 uncultured Eubacteriales bacterium
ATCTTCGCTTTCTTCGGAGGAGTCCTCAGACGCTTCGGGCGCCGGTTCGTCTTCAGCGGTTTCCCCGGCGGCGTCCGGATCCTCCTCTTCTTCTGATTCCGGGGTTTCTTCGGCTTCAGCGGGTTCAGTGTTTTCTTCGGAGGCTTCGGTTTCCGTTTCAGACCCTGCGGATTCAGCGTTTTCTTCGGGGTTTTCGGTCTCGGATTCGGCGGGTTCCGTGACCTCTTCGGGAGACTCGGCTTCCGCTTCCTCCGGAGCTTCTTCCCCGCTTTCCGGTTCCGCCGCGCCGGCGGGCTTCAGCTGTTCGCCCGCGGCGGAAAGCCAGTTCGCCAGCACAAACGCGCGGGCGGTGTCGTTCATTTCGGACAGGTCGACGGCGTCTTCCGTGCCGAAAGGCTCAAAACGCCAGGCGGACGCGGTCTTGACTTTTCCGGAAATCTTCAGGGAAAGCTTCTCCGTCTCCAGAACGCCTTCCGCCTCCAGGGTCGTGGGGCTGCTCTGGAATTCCCGGCTGCTGTAGTGAAGATTCAGATCCAGCTTCACCGGCTGCCGCTCCGGATAATCGGCGGGATCCTCTTCCTCCGGCAGCCTGGAGAGATCCTGCTCCGCGAGAACTGTCCAGCGCTCCCGCAGATGATCTCTTTCGTCCTCGTCGCTGGACAGGCTGCTTTCATGGCTTACAATCAGGCGGTAAGCCAGCGAAGCGGTCGCGTCCGGATCGTCGGCCCGGGAGGGGCGGTAATAGACCCAGGCGCTGAAGGAGTCGATCTGCGTGAAATCCGCGCTGCCGGGGAAGACAACCGCCAGCATGGAATCCTCTCCCCGGAGGGTCAGCGTGTAAAGCCCGCCGTTCTCGGAAACCGTCACGGACTGCCACCCGGTCCGGGTTTCGTCCAGCGGCATCTCCAGCTGACTGGAAACGGACTGGCCGAGGGTGGTGACCGTACGCGTGTAGGTCACGTCGTAATCGTTTTCCAGCGCGTTCATCGCATCCAGATAGAAATAGGACAGATATTCGTTCGAGTACAGCGCCCGCTGCTCATCAGACAGAACGGCATCCAGCAGGGCCTTCCCGTCCGGATCGTGAATCAGCTGATCCAGGAGAGCCACGGTTTCCGCGCGGATTTCGGACATCGGGATGACGTAGGTCAGATCCACGCCGGTCCGGCCGCCGTCCAGCCTTCTGACTTCCGACACGCCGGCGAAGCGGGCCAGCCAGGTTTCCATCTGATGGGACAGCTTATCCACGACGGGCTCCAGAAGCGCGTTCTGTTTCGCCTCCGGCAGCTGCGCCCAGCGGACCAGAGCCGAGGCGAAGGAGGGGTTTCCGCCTTCCGGCGTGTGCAGCCTGTCCGCGGCGCCCGTCAGAGAGGGAATGAAATACACCTGATCCGGAAGCAGATCGCTGCGCAGGTACCAGGCCTCGCCCCGCTGCAGGAGTTCCGTCAGGCCGGTCCGGGCGTCGTTCTCCCCCGCCTGGAACACGTTCCAGAGCCAGTCCCCGTTCGTGCCGGAGAGAATGCCGGTAAGCTGCAGTTCCACATCCTGGAAGGGCGTCAGCGCGAGCGCCAGCGGATCCGTTCCTTCGGCGTGCAGAACGAAGCTCCCCTTCAGTCCGTTGCCGATTTCCAGCTGCCTGGCCATCTTTTCCGGCAGGGTGTAATCCCGCGCGGCGAGGGCCGCGGGGCACACGGCCAGCAGAATCAGGCACAGAACGGAACAGATTAATCTTTTCATAAACGGAATCCTCCTTCTCAGGATGCTTCTTCCCCGTTTCCCAGCGTTTCCCGGAACCGCGTCAGGACGGTCCGGACCTCCTCCGGCGTTCCGGCGCGGTTGATCTCCGCCCTGACCTGCGCGGCGCCCCGGAGACCGTGGATATACCAGCCGATATGCTTTCTCATTTCCCGGACCGCGATATATTCCGGTTTCCAGGCCAGCATGCGTTCGTAATGCGTACGGATCATCCGGAACCGCTCGTCCGCGGAGACCGGCTCCGGCTTCTCCCCGCGGTTCAGCCGCTGAATCTCCCGGAAGATCCAGGGATTCCCCATGGCTCCCCGGCCGATCGCGACGCCAGCGACGCCGCTTTCCTCAGCGCGGCGGACAGCCTGCTCTCCGGTCCAGAGGTCCCCGTTTCCGAATACGGGAATCTCCACGGCGGCGGCCACCCGGGCGATTTCCTCCCAGTCCGCCTCGCCGCTGTACTGCTGGACCCGGGTGCGGCCGTGCACGGTGATCTCCTTTACCCCGGCGTCCTGCGCCCTGCGCGCCAGATCCACGGCGTTCAGGTGATCCCGGTCCCAGCCAAGGCGCATTTTCACCGAAACGGGCAGGGAGACCGCCTTTACCGTCTTCCGCATGATCTCCTCGGCGACGTCCGGGGTCCTCATGAGGCCGCATCCCTCCCCGGAAGGGGCGATCTTGTGCGCCGGGCAGCCCATGTTGAGATCGATTCCGTCGAACCGGCCCAGCGCCTCCATCCGGGAGGCGGCTTCGGCGATCACGTCCGGATCCCGGCCG
>ONXY01000004.1 GCA_900321945.1 uncultured Eubacteriales bacterium
GTCCCCGAAAATTCACCGACAAAATCTCGTAATTTCATAGGTTTTCAAACGTAATGATGGATTGTTGGGGGTGTGCCGCGGAAATGCGGCAGCGGGGGAAAACGAGCGTGCATAATAAGCCCGTTTCCGAAAATGTGTGTGTGGGGAAAACAATGTTTCCGTGCCGGGTCAGCACGGAGGGTCGCGCGCTTTTTTGTGCGGGATGCGTTGGGACATGCTCCGCTGTTCATACCGGAAACACGCGTTTCCGTAACAGAGCGACTTCAGATAGAAACGTTTGAGGAGAAAACCGTCGCAGGGCAGGAAATACAGCTCGATCATCCCGGCGATCATCAGGACGCCGGCGGCGGTCAGGAACACGAATCCGCCCAGCAGCACGGCGACATTCAGCGACGCGAACGCCGCCAGCAGAAGGAGCAGAAGCAGGGAGACGCCCGCGCTGCCGAGGAAAAGACACAGGTTTTCGGTCAGGTACAGCATCACGAGCATCCGGCGGGACCAGCCGGTTTCCGCAAGCAGGACGGTCTCCGCCTCTCGGGCGCGGAGATTCCGCATCATAAGCAGGACCAGCGCGCCGAATCCGAGCAGCGCGCCGAGCAGACCGAGTTGCAGGAAGATCGCCAGATAACGGTTCTGGAAGCGTTCTGCGCGGTTCATAAATTCATCGGTTGAACAGAGATTGAGGCCGAATGGCTCCAGATATTCGCGCCAGACGGAGACGTCGGATTCGCTCTTGATCAGGAAGAACTGCGCGCCCTCCGTTTCCGGGAAAAGACGTTCGAAGGTGTCGAGTCCGGTCAGGATGCCGCCCTGGAAGACCGATGCTTTCAGCACGCGGTCCAGCGTGAGCGAGCCGTTCGCATACGTCACGGAATCATGCTGTTTCTTCTGAAGAATCCACAGGAGCGACCCCTCGTCGACCGCAGCGGAACCATCTTTCAGAAACTCGGGATCGCCGGTCAGAGATGGGAGGTCGACGCCGTACACGGTAGGATTCGTCGCGAGCAGAAGATTGGAGCAGTCCGCACGGTCGGCGGCATGGACACGCACCGGGAGACCGCCCGCGGGGAACGGCGCATCGTAGTCGGGGACGACAGGTAGAAGCGTCGTCGCGACGAACTGATATCCGAACGCGTCCTCGCCGCGCGATTTGATCCCGAACGCCCCGACGCCGAGCGTGCCGAGATAGCCCAGCACCAGCAGGACCGCGCACAGCGAATACTGGCGGCAGAGGCGCACGAACGACAGCATCCCGATCCGCCAGGCAGGGCGCACGGAGGAAGAATGCGGCAGGGCGAGTTTGGTTTGATTCGAGCTTGTCCGGCGGACGGAAAGCATCACGACCGCCCACGCGCACACCGCCGAAACGACAAATGCGGTTAGGTAGGAGACCGGCCGCCCGTGGAACCGGATGCGTTCCATCAGCACGATACCGTTCCAGGAGTGTTCCAGCAGGAATATCTGGATCCGGCACAGGAGCGTTCCCGCCGCAAGTCCGGCGAGCATCCCGGGGATCAGGACGGCGGCGAACTCCGCGAGCAGGAAACGCCGCACGCGTTTCAGCGGCATGTAGTCGCAGAGCAGAGCGAGTTCGGCGGCGCGGTCCTGGATGTGGAGTTTCAGGAGCATCGCCAGCACGAGCAGACCGGAGACGATGAGGAAGAAGCTCAACCCGAGGAACAGCGGCGCGAACGGGACGCCGCGCGAAACCTTGTCCGCCGTCGTGTTCATGAGATCATCCACTCGATTATACTCCGGCATGGTACGGAGCGTGTTCAGCGTCTCCTGCCGGACGCGGTCCGCCGTCCAGTCCGAGGGAAAGAGCGCGGCAGTACAGAGTCCGGGTGCGAACATCTCCTGCGCTTCCTCGAAGTTCAGGTAAAGTTTCGGCTTGCTCCGGTACTCGTTCCAGTACGCCTCATCTTCGTCCCTGATCCGGTCGAAGTCAATCGGGATCGCGGCCTCCCAGCCGGAACAGTCGGCGGAATCCGTCAGGCCGGGGATCTCCGGCGACAGCACGTCGGTGATTTTGGAATCGTCGACGGTTCCGGCCTGCCCGATTTTCACCGTTTTCCGCTGAATCGTGCGGAAGGACCCGGATGTAAAAAACGAAAGCTCAACCGGGCCGTCGAAGCGTTCCTTCATGCCGGACGACACCAGCACGTTGCCGCGTTCGACGGGGACCGGATCGCCCCGGATCGCGCCCGCGAAACAGTACGACAGGCTCGTTTTGCCGTCGGACAGCGTTTCCACGAACAGCGTCAGGATCGGCGTGGCATCCTTCGGCAAGGCGTCCGAGACGGCTTTCGGCAGGAAATAGGATTTGCATTTCAGGACGGGATGCACGTCCCATTCGTCCAGCGTCAGCCCGGAAAGCTCCCACAGGAGATCGTCGGAGAGCCGGACCGGTTCCTGCGACCAGACCTCGTTCACGGCGATTTCCGGCAGGTCCAGCGCCTGCGTAAGCGCTTCCCGGCTGACGAAAAGATTGTCCGGCGGCAGCTGTGGATCGTCGAAATTGAGTTCGCTTTCAGGTCCGGTCCATTCGCCACGCCACACAAACGGCATCTGTTTGAGTTCGGGCGGCTTCCCCATGGCGCTTTCCGCCGGGATCGTGCTCAGTTCCGGGATGCGGACGGAGAGCATTTCGCCGTCCTTCAAATTCAGTTTTTTCGCCAGAGCCGAGCTGCCCCGGGCGTCGCGTCCGGAAATATCGCTGTCCGGCAGCGCATACACGTCGACCGGGA
>ONXY01000185.1 GCA_900321945.1 uncultured Eubacteriales bacterium
CCCGTCCTCGATCACATGGAAGTTCGTGACGAGAACGGACGGGTCGAAAGCGACGAAACCGCTCCCCACCGCGATCTTCCGGTTGGACGAACTGTAGACCTCAAGCATAAAAACGGAATCGGCCGCGGCCTCGATCGCGTCTGCGTCGTCGGAGAAGCCGTATTCGCAGAGGGAGACGGCAGGAAGAAGAAGGATGAGCAGCGTCAGAAAAACGGCTGTGAGAAAGCCGGAAGAAAACCGGACTTTTCTTTTCCGGAGAAGGCTTTCGGGAACAATACTCACGGGACCGCCTCCTTTCCCCATTTCCGATACCCGCGGCGCGCGTACGCCGGTTTTCCGGGCTTTTCTTCATGCTGTCGGTACCCCAGATTATACAGAAAGCGGATTCTTTTGGCAAGGCGGGGTTTTCCGGAGAAGCCGGCCGGGCAGGATAAAAAAACAGGGGAAGGCGCGCGCCTTCCCCGTTCTGATACGGTTCCGCGGACGGGAGGATCAGCCTTCCCCGCCCAGGGCGGAGTTGTATTCATACTGTTCCACGACCCCGGTCTCCACGTTCACGAAGACCTTGTAGTACCCGTCCTTCTCCGAGCGGTCCCGGGTTTCTCCGTTTCCGGGCTGTTCCGCCTCAGGATCCTGATAGAGCAGATACTCGACCAGGAAGCAGGGCTTACCGTTCACCATTTCATACCAGCAGTTCTCTTCGGCGTCAAAGGAGTTGGTGTAAAGCTCCAGCCGGGAGATCTGCTCTTCGTTCAGCCCGTAGGCGCCGGTCACGAAGCTCCGGCCGATTTCGGTCATCTCTTCCTCGGAAAGCCTGCGGGCGTTCAGCGCGGCTGTTTTTTCCGCTTCCCGCCGCTCATGGTATTCTTCGGAGCTCTCGGAAGCCCCCCCGTCCTCCGCGGGTTCATCCTCTGCCGGAAAGCCGTGGGCGGCGGCGATTTCAGCGGCCCGGTTCATGAAAGCTCTTTTGGCTGTTTCCGACGCGCTGTCCGCCATCATCCGCTTCAGCTGCTCCGGCCCCCAGGCGTCCGAATCATAGCCGCCGGACGTGACCTCGCCGTCGCGGTTCCAGCTGATTTCCGCCTTTCCGTTCCGGACGACCGCGGTATAGGTTCCGAGAACGTATTTCAGCGAGGCGACGCCGGTATATGTCACCCGGACGGAGCCGTCCGGCAGCTCCTCCTCCTCACGGAAGAAAAAAGTCTGCATTTCGGCCGTTATGCCGCAGGTTTCTTCGAGCGCCCGGTCGGCGGTACGGGCGGCGGAAGCCCCGGACGAAAGCAGCAGCCCGGCCGCCAGGGCGGCCACGGACAGCAGAACAAGGACCATCGCGAACACAAGACCGAAAGAAAGTTTCTTTTTCATAACAGGTTCCTCCTCCTGAGCGATCCGGCGCAGCAGGCCGGCACGGCAGGAAGGAAGATCATCCAGGAAGGAAAGACGCCGGTCCATCGCGCCCTTCAGCGTTTCCTTATTATTCTTCATAATACCAGTCCTCCAGTTCAGCCTTCAGCGCCTCTTTCGCTTTTTTCAACCGGTAATTGACCGTTGACCGGGGGAGCCGCAGCACTTTCGTCATCTCTTCCAGCGTCAGGCCCTGGTACCAGTGCAGCAGCGTCGCTTCCTTCAGCTTCGGCGGCAGCGACAGCACCGCACGCGTAACGGTGTCGTCCCGCTCGTCGAAGGGGACGGAGCCTTCCGGCAGGGAATCCGGAACGACAGAACGGTCCGTATTCCGCGCCCAGGAGCTCTTCAGCATATCCTTGCAGGTATTGATGGCGATGCGCGTCAGCCAGGTTTTCTCATCCGATTCCGCCCGAAAACGGTCCCAGCCCTTCCAGGCCTTGAAAAATGTTTCCTGCACGGCGTCTTCCGCAAGGGCGGTATCGAACAGCCAGGCATAGCACAGCCGGAGCAGCGGCTTTTCCCACCGGTCAACCGCGGCGTCCAGCCATTCCCGGCGCGGGTTCTGCACCACAGCGCTCCCTCCTTTCAACACAGGATTAGACGAGGCGGCGTACAAAAGAGGCCAGTTTTTCAAATAAAACCTTTTTTCAAACAGAAATCCCCAAAGATTTCAAAAACAGAAAAGCGTGAAAACGGGATCAGAGCGGAAGATCCTCTGAACCGCGGCGAATCCGCCGTATATCCGTTTCGCCGCGCGCCGGGGAAATCCTTTCCCGGTACAGTCCGGGAGCCGCTTCGTTGACAGCCGCGGCCGCGCTCTGTATACTGAACCCGACGGAAAGAAACGGGAGAACGCTCATATGTTCCGCGGCGCTTCGCGGCGGACGGGGCGCTGTCCGCACAGACTGAGCAGGACGCCGCGGGGCGCGGAGGA
>ONXY01000092.1 GCA_900321945.1 uncultured Eubacteriales bacterium
AGGCTTCTGAATCCGGGAGGAAAACTTCTGATCGGCGACGTGTCTTTCCGGACCCGGGCGGATCTGAACGCCTGCCGGGAGGAGGCCGGAGAGAACTGGGACGGGGACGAGATCTATTTCGTCTCCGACGAGATGAAGGAAGCGTTCCCCGCGATGGAATATGAGCAGATCTCCGGCTGCGCCGGACTCATGATTCTCTCCGGTGCCGGAACGGTCTCCGCACCGGAAGAACTGCGGCTGTATATTCCCCGTCCGGAGGACGGCTGGTTCTATGTAAAGATGATGTCCGACCCGGCGACCATGGCCTACAACGCGCCGTGGTTTCCGCCGGACGGATGCATTCCGGATCCGGAAGCCGAATGGGAGCGCCTTCAGGCGGAATGGATCGGCCGGCAGCCGGAACGTTTCTACGCCTTCCTGCAGCGTGTCTCGGACGGGGCTTTTGTGGGAGACGTGAATTATCACTTTAATCCGGATCGCGGCTGGCACGACATGGGCATCGTGATCCGCGCCTCCGAGCGCGGAAAGGGCTATGGCGGACTGGGCCTTCGTCTTCTGGCGGACCGGGCTTTCCGGACGGACGGTGTTTCCCGTCTGCACAACGATTTCGAAACCTCCCGCGGCGCGGCTTTCCGCATTCATAAAAAAGCCGGCTTCCGGGAAACCGGAACGGAAGCCGGAATCATTCACCTTGAACTGACGCGGGAGGATTACGCCGGACAGACCGCGCGGCAGGAACTGTCCGGACAGAATCGAAAAGAATCTGTATAAAAGGGCGCGGGAAGATCCTGCGGGTTCTCTGAATCGAAAGAACGCGGGTGTGAAGCGATGCGGATCAGTTGGGTTGACGGATTTGAAATCAGTGTGAACGCGGAAAACAACACAGTGGTTGTTTCCGCCAACAGGGAGGGGCTTCTTTCCCTCGCCGGCCAGCTTGCCGCGCTGGCGGAAGAAAAACCCGGAACACATATCCATTACGACGCCGGCAATTCCCTTGAAGAAGGCTCGGCGGAAATGATCATTGAGAAGGCTCACAGCTCCTCTGCGAAATGACAGGCGGCCTGTACGCCGTCGATATCCCGGAGCTCCGGCTCGTCCTTCGCGCACAGGGTCGTCGCGTAGGGGCACCGCGTGCGGAAACGGCATCCGGACGGAGGTTCCGCCGGGCTCGGCGGTTCGCCCTTCAGCAGACGGATTTCCTTTCCGCGCTGCGCGGGATCCGGCGGCGGCACCGCGTCCAGCAGAAAACGTGTATAGGGGTGTCTCGGACGGCGGTAGACCTCTTCCGTCGGACCGGTTTCGCATATCTTTCCCAGAAACATGACGCAGACCCTGTCCGCGAGATACCGCACCACGGACAGATCGTGGCTGATGAACAGATAGGTCAGCTTTCTGGTTTTTTTCAGATCTTTTAACAGATTCAGAATCTGATTCTGAACCGAAACGTCCAGCGCGGAAACCGGCTCGTCGCAGACGATGAACGCCGGATCCGCGGCGATGGCCCGGGCGATGCCGATCCGCTGGCGCTGGCCGCCGGAAAACTGATGCGGATAGCGGTACAGGAACTCCTCCGGCACGCCCACGGCGCGCAGCAGTTCCCGCACCCGCGCGGTGACCGCCTCCCGGTCCGCGCACAGGCGCCAGGTTTCGATCGGTTCCGCGACCAGATCCCGCACGGTCAGCCGGGGATCCAGCGACGCGTAGGGATCCTGGAACACCATCTGCATTTCCTTCCTGAAGGGATGAAAGGCTCTCTCGCTCATGCCCGCGACGGGCTGCCCCCGGAACAGGATCTCCCCGGATGTCGGCTTCAGCGTATGGATCAGCAGCCTGCCGAGGGTGGATTTTCCGCATCCGGACTCCCCGACCAGCCCCAGCGTTTCCCCCTCCCGGATCTGCAGAGACACGCCGGATACGGCGTGGACGGTTTTCTTTCCGGCCGCCGGAAACTCCATCGTCACGTCCCGCGCTTCCAGCAGGTATCCGCTCATTCCGCGTCCCTCCTCTCCGCGCGGAAGCACCGCGTCAGATGACCCGGCGCGGTCTCCTTCAGTTCCGGCATAACCTTTTCACAGTTCCTGTCGCAGTGCGCGCAGCGCAGCGAAAAGCTGCATCCTTCCGGCAGCCTGAGCAGATTCGGAACCACCCCGGGAATGGTATCCAGGGTTTCCCTGCCTTCCCGCAGGGAAGCCACGGACCGGAACAGTCCCCGCGTGTAGGGATGCTCCGGGTTTTCAAACAGCGTGCGGGTTTCCGCCTGTTCCACGATACGCCCCGCGTACATGACGTAAACAAAATCGCATATCCTCGCGATCACTCCCAGATTGTGGCTGATGATCAGCACGCTGGTGCCCGCGTCCCGGAGGCGCTCCAGCAGCTTCAGGATCTGCGCCTCCACGGTTACGTCCAGAGCCGTCGTTGGCTCGTCAGCGATCAGGAGCTTCGGCCTGCACGCCATGGCCATGGCGATCATCACGCGCTGCCGCAGGCCGCCGGAGAGCTGGTGCGGATAGCAAGAGTACCGGGATTCCGCCTCCGGGATTTCCATCTCCCTGAAGAGCTCCAGCGTCCTTGCTTTCGCCTCTTCCCGGGTGCAGTCCGTATGCAGGCGGAGCGCCTCCTCCACCTGTTTTCCGGCCTTCACCACCGGGTTCAGGCTGGTCATGGGTTCCTGGAAAATCATGGAGATCTCGGATCCCCGCAGTTTCCGGCGCTCCTTTTCGGGAAGCAGGGTAATATCCCGGCCGTTCAGCAGCACGGAGCCCCCGGTCACCTTCCCCGGATACCGGAGCAGTCCCATGACCGCCCGGGCCGTCATGCTTTTGCCGCATCCGGATTCACCCACGATCCCCGCGATTGTTCCGGCCGGGACCTCCAGGCTTACGTCGTTCACGGGTCTGATCTCGCCTCTGTACGTCCTGAAGCTGACGGTCAGATTGCGGACTTCCAGCGTCTTCTGTTCCATTCTCCGCTCCTGTCACTGTTTCTTCTGCCGGGGATCCAGCACATCCAGCAGTCCGTTTCCCAGAAAGTTGAAAGCCAGAACGATCAGCATGATCGCTCCCCCCGGCGCGAAGCACAGCCACGGCGCGCTGTACAGATACTGTCTGCCTGTATTGATCATCAGGCCCCAGGAGGCGTTCGGGGGCTGGATTCCGAGGCCGAGAAAACTCAGGCTGCTCTCGGTCAGAATGGACGCCGGAATGTTCAGCGTAAACAGCACCAGCAGCGCGGGCAGGCAGTTCGGCAGGATATGCCGCCGCATGATCTTCCCTCCTGACACGCCGGTCACCCGGGCCGCCTCGACGAACTCGCTGCTCCGGAGCTGCAGGGTCCGCGCGCGCACGACCCGGGACACGTTTGCCCAGTTGACCAGCGTCAGCGTCAGAAACACGTTGACGATTCCGCCTCCCAGCGCGTACAGGATCACCATGGCCAGAAGCATCGAAGGAAACGCCAGCGTCACGTCCGCGGCCCGCATGACGACCGCGTCCGTCATCCCGCCCCTGTATCCGGCGGTCACGCCGAGCGCGGCGCCGAGAATCAGGCTCAGCAGCGCCGGCACCACGCCGATCAGAAGCGAAACACGCGCGCCATACAGCAGCCGGGTCAGCACGTCGCGGCCGCCCTCGTCGGTTCCAAGCGGATGCTCCGCCGACGGAGCCGCGAGGCGGTGTAGCAGATCCATTTCATTCTCTTCGTAAGGCGTCAGAACCGGCGCCAGAACCGCGGCCAGAATCATCAGAACGATCACGATAAAGGAAACGGCCGCGGTTTTGTTTTCGCGGACCATGCGGCGCATCAGATCCCGGAAACGCTCCTCCTCGCCGATCTGGCTCTGCAGCCGGAGATCCGCGGTCTGTTCCGTCCTTTTCCGTCCCGGCATGGCCTCAGCCCTCCTTCCGGATCCGGGGATCCAGCACGGAATACAGGCAGTCCGCCAGCAGGCTTCCGAGAATCACGACCGTCGTGGCCAGCAGAGCTGTGCCCTGAAGAAGCGGAATGTCCCGCCCGGAGATCGCCTGCACCATGAGGCGGCCGACGCCGTTGATGGAAAACACCGTCTCCGTAATCACGGCGCCTGACAGCAGGCTGGAGAACTGAACGGTCATCATCGTCAGCACGGGAAGCATGGCGTTGCGCAGCGCATGGCGCAGGAGCAGCCCTGCCGGCCCCCTTCCCTTGGCCCTGGCGGTGTCGATATAGTCCTCCTGAAGCGTTTCAAGCAGCGTCGTCCGGGTCATCTGCGCCACCTGCCCGGCGGAGTTCCATCCCAGCGCGGCGGCGGGGAGCAGAAACCCCGTCCAGCTGTCCGTGCCAGAGATCGGCAGCCACTGAAGCCGGAACGCGAATACGTACTGCAGAAACATGGCGGCCATGAACACCGGCAGAGAGATGCCCAGCAGGGAAAAGCCCATGAACAGCCGATCCGGAAGCCTGTTCTTCCGGACCGCGGAAACAATGCCGCAGCCGATTCCGACGGTCCAGGCGAAAAGCGCGGCGAACAGCGCCAGGATCAGCGTGTTCGAAAACGCGCCGCTCAGCAGCCGGGATACGGGTTTTCCGAGAGAATAGCTGGTCCCGAAATCTCCGCGGACCGCGGAGGAAAGGTACCGGAAAAACTGAATATGCAGCGGCTGATCCAGCCCCATCTCCGCCGTCATGCGCGCCACCGTGGCGCTGTCCGCGTGTTCCCCCATCATCGTTTCGACGGGATTGCCGGGAACGATCCGAAGCATCACGAAGGTCAGCAGCACGACGCCCGTCAGAACGACAAGAGACTGAATCAGCCGGTGCAGCAGGGTTTTTCTCATCATGGTTTATTTCAGCACGACGTCCGCGGCGTAGAAATCGGAGAATCCCGCCCAGTGCGGGGTGAACGAGGCGACCCGGTCTCCCAGGCACCAGAGATGCAGCTCCGCGTACATCGGAATCCATGCCGCGTCTTCAGTGATCAGTTTCTTTTCGAGCGCCTGATACTCCGCCTCCCGCTCCGCGTCGTCCACAATGGAGCGCGCCGCGGAAACCCGGGCGATGATCTCCCGATCCGGATAGTTCAGGCTGCGGCCTTTCGTGTTCTCAGCGCTTCCGAAGAAGGTGTACATGATGTTCGCGGGATCGTTGTAGTCCATGCCCCAGCGGGCCACGAAGGAATCCATTTCGCCGCTGGAACGCAGGGCGAGCCACGCCGAATGTTCGTGGCTGACGATCTCCGCGTCGATCCCGACCTTCTTCAGCTGTCCGCTGATGGCCGCGTAAGCCAGCTGGGTGCTGGTATTGGCTGTGGAATCCAGCGCGAGCTCGAAGTGTATTTCGCCCTCCGCGTACCCGGCTTCCTTCAGCAGCGCCTTCGCGCCTTCCGGATCATAGACAAAGCCTTCCAGCGCGTCGTTGTGCGCCCAGACGCCCGTGGGAATGACGCCGTTCTCCCTTTGGGCGTCCCCCATGAAAACGCCCTGAATGATCAGATCGGTGTCGATCGCCATACCGATCGCTTTGCGGACCCTGACGTCCTTCAGATACGCGTTGTTCTCGTTCATCAGAAGATAGGTCAGCCCGACCTTCGGGGTGCTGACGATCCGGTCCGCGGGTCTGGTCTTGTAGGTTCCGGCCACGATGGCGCTGTCCAGATTCTGCAGGTCGATGATGTCCAGCTCACCCTTCTGGAACATAAGATCCTGGGTCGTGGGATCCGCGATGACCCGGACGATCAGCTTTTTCACGCTGGGCTCCACGCCCCAGTACTTCTCATTGTACACCAGCGTGTAGTGATCGTTGGATACCCACTCCGTCACGACGTAGGGACCCGAGCCGACGGTATCCGCCGGTTCCGAACCGAAGGCCTTCGCTTCAGCCATGGTCTCCGCGTCCACAATCGACATCGCGGGAGAGGAAAGCTCCGCGGGGAAACCCGCGTTCGGGGCGGTCAGCGTGATGGAGAAATGCGTGTCGTCCGCGATCCGGAAGCCCTCCAGGGAATCCGCCTCCCCCTTCATCACCGCTTCGCCGCCCGCAATTTCCAGCGGAATCTCGGTGTTTTCCTTCGCTGCCTTCAGCATCCGCTCAAAGCTGAACTGCACGTCCGACGCGGTCAGCGCGCTGCCGTTGGAGAACACGACGCCCTCCCGCAGGACAAATTCGTAGGTCAGCCCGTCCCCGCTGACGGTATACTCCGTCACGAGGCTGTTCACCACCTCGGAGGCGCCGGAAACCGGCCTGGTCTCAAAAAGCCGGTCGAAAACGTTCATCGGAATCAGGTAGTCGTCCGTCGTCAGCGCGACGTCCATCGTGGATATGTCGTACAGAACCGCCGTGCGGAGCAGGCCGGGTTCCGCGCCGTCCGCGTACGCGGCACAGCAGAGCAGCATGACAAGCGTCAGAAACAGCGATACGGTCTTTCTCATGAATCGGTCCTTCCTTTCGTCCGATGCCGGTTTTTTCCGAAGTATTGAAGTATTATAGTAAAGTTCCCTTCCCTTTGCAACGCGCGGCTATCCGTTTTGGGGAACCGGTCCGGTTTTCCGGAGGATGAAGACCCGCCCCGCGGTCCGGTTCAGATCCGGCCGGCCGTTACGGCCAGATCCCACGCGACGTCGGCCATGACGCGCTCAAAGGCGGGAACGTCGGTTTCGTTTCCCATCATGCAGACCAGCAGAGGCTCCCGGGTTTCTATGATTCCCGCGTCGTGGGTCGTCCGTTCGTTCTCGCCGGTTTTATGGGCGATAACCGGCGCGTTTTCCAGGGTATGAAGCCGGAACGGCAGCTTTCCGTTCAGGCGCTGATGGCGCAGCATGTTCAGCATGGCTTCGGAGGCTTCCGGGCTGACCAGGCGGCCGGACTGGATCTCCTCGAGCAGCCAGGCCGTGTCCGCGGCCGTGGTGATGTTTTCAATGCCTTTTCTTCGGCTCTCCGCGTCGAACATTTTGCGCCGGAAGAAGGTGTCCTTTCTCCCCAGTCTGTTCCGGATAAAATCCTGAGCCCGCTCCAGCGTATAAAAATCCGCCAGGACATTGCACGCCGTGTTGTCGCTGACGATGATCATCAGCTCTGTCAGATCCCGCAGGGAAACCTCTTTTCCGTCGTCCAGGTAGGTCAGGACGCCGCACGAGGGAACGCAGTCCTCCCGGCGCACCGGCAGGCGGTCCTCCGGTCTGAACTCCCCGTCCTCAAACCCCTGGTATATCGCGGCCATCAGGTACAGCTTGATGATGCTGGCGGCTTCATGCGGCGCGTCGGGACGGTATCGGAACGTCTCCCCCGAAGCAAGGTTTTTGCATATGCAGCTGATATTGCCCGGAACCGCTTCCAGGCGCGTCCGGATCCATTCCATGGAACCTGTTTGATTCTTTCCCGTCATCTGCCGAACCTCCTGATAACCGCGCCCGGCGCGGTCTTCTGCTGCTGTCCGTTGGAAACCGCCGGTCATCCGTGCCTGCTCACCCGCGTCCCCGCCGCAGCGCCTGCGAAATCCGGCCGTCCGAAGCCGCCAGAACGCTTTCCGCCTCTCCGGCTTCAATGCCCAGCAGGATCATGACGATCGCGGTTTTGCACGCATATCCGCACTGCTTCAGCGCGGCTTCCGCCTTTTCCTCTCCCGCGCCGGTTGCTTCCCGGACGATCCGGACGGCCCGGTTCACCAGTTTCCGGTTCGTGGCCTGCACGTCCACCATCAGATTGCCGTACACCTTTCCCATTTTGACCATGACGCATGTGGACAGCATGTTCAGCACCATCTTCTGGCAGGTTCCGCTTTTCATCCGCGAGGAGCCGGTCACCACCTCCGGCCCGGGAACAGGCGCCATGGTAACGTCCGCGTGCCGGGACATCAGGCTGTCCCGGCAGCAGACAAGCGCCATCACCGGCGCTCCCGTTTCCCGGGCGCAGTCCATCGCCCCGATGACGTAGGGCGTTCTGCCGCTGGCGGCGATTCCCACCAGCGCGTCCTTCGCGCTGAAGCCATGGCTTATCAGGTCTTTTCGTCCGAGCTCCGGACTGTCCTCCGCGCCTTCCACGGCTTTCAGAAAAGCGGAGGGACCCCCGGCAATCAGCCCCGTGACCGTTTCCGGCGAAACGCCGTATGTCGGCGGACATTCGGCGGCGTCCAGCACGCCCAGCCGTCCGGATGTGCCGGCGCCGGCATAGAACAGGCGCCCCCCCTTCTTCATCTGCTCCGTAATCAGGTCCACGCTCCGGGCGATTTCCGGCAGAACCAGCCGCACCGCCTCCGCGCACCGGTGATCCTCCTCATTGATCAGGCTCACCATTTCCTCCGTGGACAGCGAGTCCAGATGCGCGCTGGCCGGGTTTCTCTGTTCGGTATCCAGTCTGCCCAGTTCTTCCATTTTTCACTCTTTTCCTTTTTCTTTCCGGCTTTCCTTGCGGGACGTCCCGTATCATGGTACCATAATTATACCGGTCGGAGGTATGGAATGCAACAGGGGGTGCGGCGGATGTTCAGCGGCGCGTGGCTGGAGGAGAAACTGCGGCAGGGGGTCCGGGAAGGCTGTTTTTCTTCCGCGTCGGCCGCCTTCGGCGTAAGGGAGCATGTTCTGGCCCGGGCATCCGCCGGGGAGGCGCCGGAGCCCCGCGGCACGCCGGACTGTTATCTCAGCGCG
>ONXY01000100.1 GCA_900321945.1 uncultured Eubacteriales bacterium
CAGACATTCGGAAGGATTGTCTCCCATGGCCTCGTTGACCACGTCCCAGCAGTAGATCACTCCGGGAAACTCCGTCTCAAAATGCGTGATCACCTGGGTGATGTAGCTTTCCATCCGGGCCAGCAGCACCTCCCGGGAGGCGACGGGCTTCGCGCTGTCGTAGCCCTCGTGAAAGAACCAGTCCAGCATATAGGCGTCCCAGGTCAGCACATGGCCGCGGACGCCGACGCCGTTCTCCCGCGCCCAGGAGATCATCTGATCCGCCAGGGCGTAGTTCATCCTGGGCATGCCGTCTTCGCTCCGCTGGCTCGCGCGCTGGTCCAGCAGGGAGTAGGCCTTGGTTTCGTTGGTGCAGGTGGTCGTATTGAACTGGGAGGAGAGCAGATCCAGATACGCCCGATTCCTCAGCTGATCCGGGCTGAGGCAGACGCCGATCCTGAACCCCGCGGCGGAGGCCAGATCCTTCAGCGGCGGATCGTAGGATTCCGGAGCGCGGGCGCTGACTTCCGCCCCCGCGGAAAACAGGGACAGGCTCAGCAGCAGGGAAAGCAGAAGACAGAGCGGGATTTTCATGCGGAACGTCCTCCTTCACGGGGAAATCAGTCAGAACAATTCTACGGAAGAAGCGCGTTATCCTTCTTTCGCATTCCGGGCGGAACGGCCCCGGAAAACCGCCGGAGGCCCGGATCCGGTGCGCTTCCGGGCGGCGGCGGGGACGGGCGGGAAAAACAAAAAAGCACAAAATGAGAAAACATATAAAAAGCATGAAATGAGGAAAGACCCGCTTGCATTTTTATCCGATCCGGGTATAATACTGCGACGGCCGGGTAACCGAATTTCTCCGGCAAAAGAATTCATGGAGCGCTCCATGAGGAAAGAGGTAGAAAATGAAGAAACTCTCTGCTGCCGTGCTGGCTCTGTGCCTGCTGTTCTCCGTCGCCCTGGCGGAGTCTCCGGTGGTCGTGAACTGGGCCGACACCTTTGAGCCCGCGATCGCGGCCGCGAACGTCGAAGGCCAGTTCTGGACCCTCAATCAGGTCGCCGTCAAGTTCTGGCTGCCCGCCATGCTTCAGTCCGTGGAACTGAGCGACGAAGACGTGGCCAACGGCTATCTCGCGTATTTCGCCGACGAGAAGGGCGAAGCCGCCGTGGCGGTCACGTACGCCAACGCTGAAGGCGCTTCCGTCGAGGAGTATGCCGACTATCTGAAGACCGCCGACGGCGTCGCCGAGGTGGAACTCTGCGTCGTGAACGGCCTGCCCGCCGTGACCTACAAGATGCCCGGAAACGATTCCGCAAACATCACCTTCGCCACCCAGGCGGGCTACCTGCTGGAGATCACCATGGCTCCCCTGTCCGTGGAGAACGCGGATATGGTCTGGGGCGCCGTCGCCGCCTCCATCCAGGCTGCCGAATAATCAGCGCACAGCGAACGGAACAAACCGGCGCGGTCCCCTGCGGACCGCGCTTTTTTCATGCCCTCCGGCGGAGACGAAACTCCCCGGCGGCATGCGGGCCGCCGGGGAGCCTGCTTCGGAGAAACCGTACGCGTCAGACGCTGAGGCTTCTGCGCCCGGTCACCTTGAAGAAGATCAGGAGAGAAATGACGGAGGTGAAGGTCAGCACAGTGGAATAGGCCGCCGCGTTGCCGAAGCAGTCCCGGATCACCTCCGTATAGACCGAAACCGTCAGCGTCTGCGTGGAGGCCCGGTACAGCATGATCGAGGAGGAAAGCTCGCTGATGACCGTAACCCAGCTCATGATCGCGCCCGCGATTACGCCCGGCATCATCATGGGCACCATGATCTCCCCGAAGCACCTCATTTCCGAGGCGCCCAGGGAAACGGACGCCTCCTCGATGCTCGGGCTGATCTGTCCCACGATGGCTGTCGCCGAACGGATCGTATAGGGCATACGCCGTACCGTCAGCGCGACGATAATGATCGCGGCTGTTCCGGTCAGCGCCAGCGGCGGCTTCGCGAAGGCGTACAGGAAAGCAATGCCCAGCACGCTTCCGGGAATGATGTAGGGCAACATGGTCAGCGTGTCCACCGTACCGGTCAGAACGGAACGCTTGCGTACGGACAGATAGGAAATCAGCGTGCCGATCACAACGACGATCACGATGGCGCACAGCCCGTACAGATAGGTGTTGGGGATGACGAGCGGGTTCTTGGAAAAAATGGTCTCATAGTTCACAAGACTCAGCTGGTTTGTGAACATGCCGGGCGTGGATTCCTTCAGGAAGGAGGTTATGATGACCGTCACCTGCGGCAGCATGCCCAGCAGCACCACGCCGTAAACGAAGACATGGCAGAGCACGCGGGGGAGAGGCCGGACCTCCCGGGGCTGCATGGGCTTCAGCGCGCTCATCGAATAGCTGTGCTTCCGGGCGATCCAGCGCTGCAGGAAGAAGAACACGAGCGTGATGAAAAGAATGATTACGCACAGCGCCGCGGCGAAGTAATTGTCGTTGGTGACCTCGCCCATAAACTGGTTGTACAGCACGACAGGGAATGTCCGGTAGCCTTCCCCGATCAGCATCGGCGTTCCGAAATCGGAGAAGACCCGCATGAACACCAGCAGGGAGGAGGCGAGCACGGTGGGCAGCACCAGCGGGAGAATGATGCCCGCGACCCGCTGGAAATTGGTGGCGCCCAGGCTTTCGGCCGCCTCGTTCAGGGAATTGTCCAGGTTTTCAAGCGCCCCGCACACATACATGTAGACCAGGGGGAAGGACTGCAGGGAGAACACCAGCACAATCCCCGCAAACCCGTAAATACCGGGAAGCTGAACGCCGAAAAGGCGGTTCAGGAAGCCGGTGATAATGCCGTTGCGGCCCAGGAGCTGGATCCAGGCGTACGCGCCGATGAACGGCGGGGACAGGTAGGATACGACAATCAGAATGTTCAGCGCGCGGCTTCCGCGGATTTTCACCTGCCGGGTAACGTAGGCCATCAGAAGACCCAGAACGGCGGCAATCAGCGTCGCGACCACCGTGACCCTGAAGGAATTAAGCAGCGTGTTCGTATAGTACTTGCGCGTAAAAAAACGCGTGAAGTTCTCGAATGTCAGCAGATTGGTCTTCGGGTCCAGAACCGAACGGTAGAGAATGAGGATCAGGGGATATACAACGAAGATCAGGAAGAGCGCCAGCAGGATCAGCGTCAGCGCGGTCCAGACCGGAGCGGTTCTTTTCCGGGAACTCATGCCTGCACCTCCTCCCCGATCAGCGCGGCGCGGCTCTCCCGGTCAAAGACGTTGATCTTTTCAGCGACGAGCTGAAGAGATACTTTGGTTCCGTCCGGAATGATATCCGAGAGCTCCGACGGGAGGATGACCTCAACTTCCTTTTCAGAACCGATATCCATGAAATAATGCGTGCTGGTCCCCAGAAACACCGAGGACCGGACCTCGGCGGGAATGCCGGGCTCCTCCGGGGACCGGATCAGGATTTCCTCCGGGCGGGCCGCGACCGTGACCGAGCGCTTTGCTCCCTTCCTCAGCCCGGGAACCGCGGTCCGGTAGCCGCAGCCGAAATCCAGCGTACCGTCCGCCGCGTCCGCGGAGAGGAAATTAGTCAGACCGATAAAACCCGCGACGAACTCGTTGGCGGGGCGCTGATAAACGCGCTTGGGCGTGTCGATCTGCTGAATGACGCCATCGTGCATGACCGCCAGACGGTCGGAAACGGCAAGAGCTTCCTCCTGGTCGTGGGTGACGTAGACGGTGGTGATGCCGATCTGATGCTGGATCCGCTTGATTACGTTGCGCATTTCCACGCGCAGCTTGGCGTCCAGATTGGACAGCGGCTCGTCCATCAGCAGAACGTCCGGCTCGATTACAATGGCGCGCGCCAGCGCGACCCGCTGCTGCTGACCGCCGGAGAGCTGCGCCGGCATGCGTTCCGCGTACTGGCTGATTCTGACCATTTCCAGAATCCTGTCCGCCCGGCGCCGGCGTTCCTCCCGGGGGATTTTGCGGGTTTTGAGTCCGTAGGCGACGTTGTCGCGCACGTTCATGTGGGGAAAGACCGCGTAGTTCTGGAAAACCATGCCCATATTGCGGCGGTTCGTGGGGATCTGATTGATTACCCTGCCGTCGACCCGGATTTCGCCGCCCTCGATCGTGTTAAACCCGATGATCATGCGAAGCAGCGTCGTCTTCCCGCAGCCGGAGGGCCCCAGCAGCGTGAAGAACTCGCCGGGCCGGATATTCAGGGAAAGTCCGTTTATGACGGTGTGATCCCCGTAACGTTTGATTACGTTGTCGACTTCAATGGCTACTCCCATGCCGATTCCTTCTTTCAATACATGTAATCAGCCTTTTCCCATCGCCGGGAAAGGGCCGGGCCGCCTTTCAAAAACAGGGATCTGCGGAGCAGATCCCTGTTGCTTTCGGGGTAAGGATTACTCGGTCATCATTTCCACGTGTTCGATATACTTCGCGACGATCTCGGGCTTGTGCTCGGCCACGTAGCTCTCCGTGTAGCCGGGAACCAGAACGATCTGATCGTTCGGGATCATCTTCGCGTTGACCGGAACGCCGGCGCGCAGGGGGCGCAGATTGAGCTCGGCCGCGACCGCGCTCTGCACCTTCTCGGACAGGACGTAGTCGACGAATTTCTTCGCCGCGTCCATATGCGGGGCGTTCTTAACGATCTGCACGCTCTGGGGAGAGAAGACGACGCCTTCCTTCGCGTAGACGACCTTCACCGGATACTCGCCCACGGCTTCCAGCTCGACGCAGGGATCCTCATAGCTGAGGCCGACCCAGTATTCGCCGGAGGCCACTCCGTTGTACACCTGCGAGGAGGAGGAGGCCACCTTGCCGTTCAGGTTCGTGAGGAAGCCGTCGATGAAGTCCCAGGCCTTATCGCTCATCGGATCGCCTTCTCCCATGCCGTACAGCATGCCGAGCAGGCTGATGAACGCGGAGGAGGAGTTGGCCGGGTCGGCCGCGATGATATGATCCTTCAGCGCCGGCTGGAGCAGATCGGCATAGCCTTCGACCGTAACGCCGGCCTCAGCCAGCTTTTCCGTGTTCACGATGAGAACGTTGGGCTCCGCGAAAGCGCCGGAGAAGGGACTGGAGCCGTCGTTCCGGAAGTCTTCCATCATGGCGTCGTTCTCGGAGGAGACGTACACCTCGAACATGTCGCGGTTTGCGGAGAGCATGGCCTCGCCAGCCGCCCAGTGCACGTCCACCGTCACGTTGCCGCTCTCAACTTCGGCCTTGATGCGCTGATTCACCTCGCCGGTGGAGCCTGTGACGATTTCAACGGAGATGCCCGTTTCCTGCTCAAACGCCGGAATGACGATGTTGTTCAGCCGTTCATTGCGCGCCGTATAGATGACCAGATCCGCGGCGAAGGCCGACGCGCAGCCGAGCGTCAGCGCGAGCGCCAGAACAATACAAAAAAACCTTTTCATATGGGACCCTCCTTCTGTAATTGCGCGGCATCTGCGGCCGCTTATGTTAATGACAGTATAACGTCCGGACGGTAAAAAGTCAAGCTCGGAAAATGAAACAGACGGGCGCCCGGGCGGCCGCGATTGACATCCGGGCGCTTCCGGATATAATAGAGCCGCGGGCCGGTCAGGACGGGAGGCCCGGGGGGAACGGAAACGCCGTCCGGTCCCGGAAGATTCCGGGACGGAAAGGCCGGCGGTTCCGCTATTCGGACAAGGGCAGAGGGTGCCGGAATGAGAACAATCGTGATCGGAGACGTGCACGGATGCGCGGACGCGCTCCGGGCGGTTCTGGAAAAGACGGCCCCGGCGCCGGAGGATACGCTGGTTTTTCTGGGGGACCTTTTCGACCGGGGGCCGGACTCCTGGGAGGTATTCCGGACGGTGCGGCGGCTGGCGGAGGAACGGGGGGACCGGTTCGTTCTGCTCCGGGGGAATCATGAGGATTATCTGCTTCAGCCGAAGCTGTCCCTGTATCAGAGAATGATCTGGGACCGGGTCGGAAGAGGAGAGACCGAAAAA
>ONXY01000365.1 GCA_900321945.1 uncultured Eubacteriales bacterium
GCTGAGGCCATGAACCGCATCTTTAATGAGAACGCCTTTGACGCCGTGATCCATTTTGCCGGCCTGAAAGCGGTGGGAGAGAGCGTGGGGCAGCCCCTGCGGTATTACCGGAACAACCTGGATTCCACGCTGACGCTGATGGAAACGATGCAGGCTCACGGCGTGAAACGGATCGTTTTCTCCTCCTCCGCCACGGTATACGGCAACCAGCCCGTCGTCCCGTACAGGGAGGATATGCCGTCGCTTGGGTGCACAAACCCGTACGGATGGACCAAGTTCATGATCGAGAAGATTATGGAGGGTCAGGCTGCGGCGGACCCGGAATGGAGCATTGTTCTGCTGCGGTATTTCAACCCCATCGGCGCGCATTCCTCCGGTCTCATAGGAGAGGATCCCTCGGGCATACCCAACAACCTGATGCCCTATATCGCCAGGGTGGCCGTGGGCGGACTGGATCACCTGAACGTCTTCGGCAACGATTATCCGACGAAGGACGGCACCGGTGTCCGGGACTATATCCATGTGGTTGATCTTGCGCGGGGGCATGTTCTCGCCTGTGATTTCGCCGCGAAACGGACCGGATGCGAGATCATCAACCTCGGAACAGGGACGGGCTACTCCGTTCTGGATCTGGTGCGCACCTTTGAACAGGTGAACGGCGTCCGGATTCCCTACGTTATCGCTCCCCGCCGTCCCGGGGATATCGCGGAGAACTACGCAGACCCGTCCAAGGCCCTGAAGCTGCTGGGCTGGAAAGCGGAAAAAACGCTGGAGGATATGTGCCGGGACACCTATCATTTCCAGAAACTGAATCCGAAAGGATACAAAGGGTGAACCGGCCATGAAGAGCAGAATGCTGCCGGTTCTCGGCGCGGTTTTCTGGATTCTGGGGCTGATCCTTTTTCTGACCGGTCTGAACATTCACACCTCCGCGGGGCAGTGGATGACGGTGACCGGGAACATCGTTTTTTTCCTGGGCCTGGGGCTCGAGGGGGTTTACTGGATGAAATCCCGGAAGGAGAAGGAAAAAGAGGAACAGGAATAATCCGGCGCGGCTTCCGGCTATCCCGTTCCGCTGAGCAAAACGCTGGTTTTTTTCCGGAATATAACACGGCTGAGGAGGATTTTCCATGAAGTACGGACATTTTGACGACAAAGCCCGGGAGTATGTGATCGAAACGCCGAGGACGCCCTATCCGTGGATCAACTATCTGGGATGCGAGAAGTTCTTCGGAATCATCAGCAACACCGCCGGCGGATACTGCTTCTACCGCGACGCCCGTCTGCGCCGCATCACGCGGTACCGTTACAACAACATGCCGGTGGACAACGGCGGCCGCTACTTCTACATCAAGGACGGCGACACGGTCTGGAACCCGGGCTGGCGTCCTGTTCAGACGGAGCTGGACGAATATTCCTGCCGCCACGGAATGGGCTATACGGTAATCAGGGGAAAGAAGAACGGCGTGTCCGCCTCACAGCTTTCCTTCGTACCCATGGGCTTTGACGCCGAGGTTCATCAGATTACGCTGAAGAACGAAAGCGGCTCGCCGAAGGATCTGATCCTGACCAGCTTTGTGGAATTCTGCCTCTGGAACGCGCAGGACGATATGCTGAACTTCCAGCGGAATTTCTCCACCGGCGAAGTGGAAGTGGAGAACGGCGTCGTCTACCACAAGACCGAGTACCGCGAACGCCGCAACCATTACTCCTTCTATGCCGTGAATACGCCCATTGACGGGTTCGACACGGATATGGAGACCTTCCTCGGACTTTACAACGGCTTTGAAAACCCCAGAGCCGTCATGACGGGCGAGATGGGCAATTCCGTCGCTTCCGGCTGGCAGCCCATGGCGGCGCATCAGATCAGGGTGCGTCTTGATGCCGGGGAGGAAAAGAAGTTCAACTTCGTCCTGGGATATGTGGAGCTTCCCGTGGAAGAGAAATGGGAAAAACCCGGCGTTATCAACAAGAAGCCGGCGAAGGAGATGCTGAGCCATCTGACCACGGACGCTCAGATTGAGGAAAAATTCCTTCAGCTGCGGCGGCACTGGGACAATCTGCTGAGCGCCTACACGCTGAAAACGGACAACGAGAAGCTCGGCCGGATGGTGAATATCTGGAATCCCTATCAGTGCATGGTCACGTTCAACATGAGCCGTTCCACTTCCATGTTTGAAAGCGGCATCGGCCGCGGCATGGGTTTCCGTGATTCCAGCCAGGATCTGCTGGGATTCGTGCACCAGATTCCCGAGCGCGCCAGGGAAAGAATCCTGGATATCGCCGCCACCCAGTTCCGGGACGGCGGGTGCTATCATCAGTATCAGCCTCTTACGAAGAAGGGAAACAACGACATCGGCGGCGGTTTCGGCGACGACCCGCTGTGGCTGATTGCCGGCACCGCGGCCTATATCAAGGAAACCGGAGATTTTGATATTCTGAACGCCCCCACGCCGTACGACTGCAATCCGGAGGACTGCGGCACGCTGCTGGAGCATCTGGAAGCGAGCCTGGAGCATGTGGTGAACAACGAAGGACCGCACGGACTGCCGCTGATCGGCCGGGCGGACTGGAACGACTGTCTGAACCTGAACTGCTACAGCGATACGCCGGACGAAAGCTTCCAGACATTTTCCAATCCCAACGCGCCGGACGACCGGATCGCGGAAAGCGTGCTGATCGCCGGTATGTTCGTCTCCATCGCTCCGGAGCTGGTCGCGATTGAGCGCAGGCTGGGCCGGACTGAAAAGGCGGATGCCTATCAGAAGGAAATTGACAAAATGACCGCCGCCATCGAGAAGGACGGATGGGACGGAGAATGGTTCGTCCGCGCCTACGACGCGATGGGCAACAAAGTCGGCTCCAGAGAGTGCGAGGACGGAAAGATCTATATTGAGAGCCAGGGCTACTGCGTCATGGCGGGCGTCGGCCTGAGGGACGGAAAAGCGGAAAAAGCTCTGGAGAGCGTCCACCGGTATCTGGAAACGGAACACGGCATCGTGCTCCTGCAGCCGGCCTACAGGGAGTATCACCTGGAACTGGGCGAGGTCAGCTCCTATCCCGCGGGATATAAGGAAAACGCCGGAATCTTCTGCCACAACAATCCCTGGATTATCGCGGCGGAAACCGTCGTGGGCCACGGCGACCGCGCTTTCGATCTGTACAGCAGAATCGCTCCCGCCTGGCGCGAGGAAATCTCCGACCTCCATAAGATGGAGCCTTATGTGTACAGCCAGATGATCGCGGGAAAGGACGCGCCGCGCTTCGGTCAGGCGAAAAACTCCTGGCTTACGGGTACGGCAGCCTGGAACTTCTACGTCATCAGCAATTATATTCTGGGCATCAAGCCGGACTGGGACGGCCTGAAAGTCGATCCCTGCATTCCGCATACCTGGGACGGCTACTCCGTCAGCCGCCGGTTCCGCGGATGCATGTACGAGATCAGCATCCGGAACCCCGGACATGTCTGCCGCGGCGTGAAGCGGATGACGCTGGACGGGAAGGAGATTACGGGCAACGTGATTCCCGCTCTGGCGGACGGCAAAACCCACCGGGTGGACGTGGAACTGGGATAAGCGCAAAAACCGACGGGCGGCTCCGAAAGGAACCGCCCGTTTTCTTTTTCGCGTCCGTTTTTTCCCCGCGTCCGCCCGGAGGAAACAGACAGATGCCGCGCTCAGGATCTGGAGGCGTAATCCTCCTCGATCGACGCCTTCCAGTCCGCCTGCACCTCCTTGTTGGCGCGCATCTTCCGGATCGCGGATCCGACCGTCGCGTAATTCAGCGCCACGCCTTCCCTGTCGTTCAGGAAGGTGACCGAACGGTCCGCGCCGATCCCGAAACGGCCGGCTGTCTCCACCGCGTCGATGTTCGCGCCGAGGAAGAGGAACTCCCATCCGTACCGGCTCTTCTGCCGCTCCACCATCGCCTTGACCTCGCCGCTGGTGTAGCGACGGCTGGCGTTTTCCATTCCGTCCGTCGTAATGACGAAGATCGTATGCTCGGGCCGGTCTTCCTCCCGGGCATACTTGTGCACGTTTCCGATGTGGTGAATCGCGCAGCCGATCGCGTCGATCAGAGCTGTGCAGCCGCCCACCTGATACTCCCGGTCCGTAAGAGGTTCAATTTTCCGGATGTCCACCCTGTCGTGAACTACGCAGCTTTCCGAGGAGAACAGGACGGTGGAAACCAGCGCCTCTCCCTCCACTTTCTTCTGCCGGTCAATCATGGCGTTGAAGCCGCCGATGGTGTCGGACTCAAGCCCTGCCATGGAGCCGCTCCGATCCAGAATAAACACCATTTCAGTCAGGTTCTTTTTCATTTCCGCTTCCTCCTTCTCTGTATCCGCCGGGTTTCCCCGACGAGGATATCATACAGCGTCCGGAGGAAAAAAGGTCGCTTCCCGCGCGACAATTACGGAGCTGAACGCTCTTTCCGGAACCGTACCCCGGCAGGGCGCATGATTCAGAAATTCATCCCGGAGCCGAGAAGCGGGAGATCGTTGTCGAACAGAACCATGTTGATCTGCGTAACGTCATAGAAGCGGTTTTTCAGGAAGTATTCCAGAATAATATCGAAACGGCTGCTGCGGGAAAGAGAGAAGCCGGCTTTCTCCAGCAGATTTTTCGCTTCCGGCAGAGAAAGCTCCAGAGCCATGGCAAAGGCCATCACCGTAGGCTTGCTGGGCCGGTATTCCGGATCGGAACGGATTTTGCTGAACAGCCGCCGGTCCACGTTCGCTTTTTTGTAACACTGCGAGTCCGTCATGCCTTTTTCGTCAATAAGGCGAAGCAGGGCCTGTGAAAACCCCTCGTCCGTCTTCTTCAGCAGTTCCTTCCAGTCCGGGAAAGACACCCGGCGCGGGGATCCGGCGGCTTTGGCAGCCGGCCGGGCAGCATCCGGCTCCGGGGCGGCGGACATCTCCTCCATGAGGAGCTCCTCGTCCAGCCGGAGCGCGGCTTTCTTATCCCGCCGCCACAGATTTCCGCGAACAGTCGTCTGAGCCGCGGGGATATGCTGTTCCGCGTAAAGATCGTCAATATACTCCTTTACGTCCTGAAACAGCTTTTTTCCCGTGAAAAACTCCTGCCGGCCGAAGACGACCAGAAAGACCATCATGTCGTTTTCCAGCAGGAAACGGGTGATCGCCTCCACCGCGACCTCCATGGCCTGATCCTTCGGATAGCCGTAGGCTCCCGCGGAGATCATCGGGAACGCTATGGATTCGCAGCCGTTCTCCAGCGCCAGGCGAAGGGATGAGCGGTAACAGGAGGAAAGCAGCTCACGCTCGTGATAATCACCGCCGTGCCAGACGGGACCCACGGTATGGATCACGTACCGGGCAGGCAGACGGTACCCGCGGGTAATCCGGGCTTCTCCCGTCGGGCAGCCCCCAAGCTTACGGCATTCCTCCAGCAGTTCCGGACCGGCCGCGCAGTGAATCATGCCGTCCACGCCGCCGCCGCCCAGCAGGGAAGAGTTCGCAGCGTTTACAATGGCATCCACCTTCATCCGGGTGATATCGTTTCTGATGATTTCAAACGGCATTTTACAGGCTCCTTTCCGTAACGGATCATTCCGTCAGAACGAGATCCATGGGGACGTCCCAGCTGTCCTCCGGAAGGGCGTCCGCCAGCATCGCCCTGAAGCAGAGACAGATCCGCGCGCCCGGCTGATTCCGAAGAAAACGGTCGTAGTACCCGGCGCCGTGCCCCAGCCTGACGCCTTCCGCCGTAGCGGCCAGACAGGGCACCAGAATCAGATCGGGCGGCTCCGCGGCCGCGGCGCCGAGGGGTTCCGGGATGCCGTAGGCATTCCGCCTCATCCGCGCCCATCCGGTGAAGGGAACCGCTTCCATAAGACCGTCGTCCGCGCAGCGCGGAAGAAGAATTGTCCTTCCTTCCGCCGCGGCGCGGCTGATCAGCTCATACGTGTCCGGCTCCGAGGGCAGGGAAACGTACGCCATCAGAGTCCCGGCTTTTCCGTACGCAGGAAGCGCAAACAGCTTTTCCCGGATTATCCGGCCGGCGGCGGCGCGGTATTCCGGGGAAAGAGCGGCCGCGCGGGCTTTCATTTCCAGACGGACCGTCTGCTTATCCCTGCCGGACATCCCACATCTCCCTTTCTCTTTCCGGCGCTTATCCGCCGGTCTGAAATGATTCTACAATACCGGCCGGAACAATGCAAGGGACCGGAGCAGCGCACCGCATCAGGCGGATCCGGAACCGTCCGGAGCAATAAAAAACCGGGCCCGGGGCCCGGAGAAAAACTGCTTTCGCAGAGCGGATTACTGTCCGCGGGAATTACTTCCGCGGGGAAACGGACAAGTATTTGACAATCCGCAGGACGTTGCGGCCGTCCCGGTACGCGTAGGCGATATCATCCATGCTCTTTTTCACCATATAGATGCCGAGCCCGCCGATCTGCCTTTCCTCGGCGGACAGAGCGATGTCCGGGTCGTCCTTTTTCAGCGGATTAAACGGAATACCGCTGTCGGTAAACGTGATGACGGCGGCGGCGGGTTCCTCCGTGATTTCCATATCAATGGTGACGGAGCCGGAGCCGGACGGATAGGCATAACTGGCGACGTTTACAAACAGCTCCTCCACCGCGACCTCGATCTGCATCTGAATTTTCACAGGGCAGTCCGCGGCCTCCAGCTTTCCGCTTACGAAGGAAATTGCCTGATCCAGGTTCGCGGATCTGGCTTCAAGGGTCAGTGCCCATCCTTTTTTCAGCTTTTCCATTCCTGTCTCCCCGCCGCGCTTCAGAAAATCACAGATGGATGAAAAGAAAGGATACAAAAGAATTCCCGCCGGGGATCCGGCAGAATTCCACCCGGACGCGGCCGCAGATCAGGCCGGCCGGCAGACCGTTATTCCTCAATCGTCAGAATATCCACGAATCCCGTCACGTCGAAAATCTCCATGATGTCGGGCTTGACGTTCCGGATCACCATACTGCCCTGTTTATTCATTACCTTCTGCGCGGAAAGCAGCACCCGCAGCCCGGCGGAGGAAACATAGTCCAGATCCGCCAGATCAAAGACCAGCTCCTTTACACCGTCCAGGGATCCGCGAAGATCGTTTTCCAGCTGGGGGGAAGTCGTGGTGTCCAGACGGCCGACCAGCGCGATCGTAAGGTTGTCTCCATCCTGCTTTTTGTTGATGGTCATTTTTTGATTTCCGCCTTTCTGAGAGAAATAACCGGTTGTTTCCGGACTGGAACGCTCCGGCGCCGTACTGCGCCGGGCGCGTTCTCCCGATTCCGGGATATTGTATTATAACCCCTGCGTCATGATTTTACAATACTGAAAATGCCTTCCGCTCAGTTCCCGTCCTCCGGATTCGTATCCAGGCGCTGACGGGAAACCAGTTCCGCGAAGAGACCGTTTTTGGCAATCAGCTCCTCGTAGGTGCCGTCTTCCGCGATCTTTCCGCCGTCGAGAACCAGAATCCGGTCGCAGCGGCGGATGGTGGACAGACGGTGGGCGATGACGATACGGGTGCATTTCATCTTATCCAGGGCTTCCGACACTTTCCTCTGGGTGATATTGTCCAGGGCCGAAGTGGCTTCGTCGAAGATCAGAATTCTCGGCTTCGGGGCGATGGCCCGGGCGATCAGCAGGCGCTGCCGCTGCCCGCCGGAGATGGTGCCGCCCCCTTCCTGAAGAACGGTGTGCATGCCCATGGGCATGTCCCGGATGTCGTCGGCGATCCCGGCAATCTCCGCCGCGTCCCAGGCCGCCTGCTGGTTCAGGGTCGGAGCGGAAATGACGATGTTTTCGAAGATGCTGCCCGAGAACAGCTTTCCGTCCTGCATGACGGCGCCGATCTGCCGCCGGACGGAATGCGGATCCAGATGCTGAAGATCTTTCCGGTCATAGCTGACAACACCGCGGGACGGCTTTTCAAAACCAAGAAGCAGACGCACCAGCGTGGACTTGCCGCACCCGCTGCGGCCGACGATGGCCACATACTCCCGGGGATTGATTTTCAGACTGAAATCTTCGAAAAGGGGTTTGCTCTCGGGATCATATCCGAAGGTGACGTGGGAAAGCTCGATGCCGCCGGACAGGCGGGTGAGTGTCTCCCTGCTTCCGGAAGTTTCCGGCTGCGCGGCCAGCAGCGGCTTCACCAGGTCGATGACCGGCCTGATGGACGCGGCGGAGAGGGCCATGAAGGCCAGAGAAGAGAAGGCGGATGAGATGTAGCCGTAGGCGGCGCTGAAGGCGAAATAATCCGCCACGCTGACATGGCTCTTTACCGCTACAAAGTACATCACGCCGGTTCCGAGCAGAGAGACCGCCGTGGTCAGCACCGAGGAAAGCCGGATAACGGCCGGCGGGTTGTAGGTCATTTCAGCGCTCTTGACATACTGCTGTGCCCAGCGGGAGAAAGCCCGGTTCTCCGCTCCGCTGAGCCGGATTTTCTGAATGCCGGTGATCAGGGAGAACACCAGACCGCGTTCCTTGGCGGTGTAGACCATCTTTTCCTTGTCGATCCGCATCTGCACAAAGGCGGAAAGAAGGCTCAGACCCAGGGTCGCCAGCGTTACGACCAGGCTGGGTACGACCAGGCTCGGAGCAAACGTGAAGATCTGCGCCAGATAGACCAGGGAGAAAAGGCCGGTAATCGCCGTGGAGAACAGGGAATCAACGATGGTTTCACAGAGGGAATCCATGTAGCCGATATACTGATCCAGCTCGCCGGCCGAGTAATTTCTGAAAAAGGTGACAGGAAGCGAAAGGATGCGCA
>ONXY01000045.1 GCA_900321945.1 uncultured Eubacteriales bacterium
ATGGCGCTGGATCCGTCCTGCGACGTCATCGTGGCTGTGGGCAGCGGCGTCATCAACGACTGCTGCAAGGTCATGGCGCACGCCTGCGGCCTGCCCAGCATGGTCGTATGCACCGCGCCGTCCATGGACGGATACTGCTCCAATTCCGCCTCCATGATTCAGAACCGCCTGAAGGTCAGCCTTTACAACGCCTGCCCGGAGGCGATCATCGCGGATACGGATATTCTGGCGACCGCGCCGGATATCATGCTGCAGGCCGGGCTGGGGGACATGCTTGCGAAATACGTATCCATCTGCGAATGGCGGATCAGCCATCTGGTGCACGGGGATCCCTACTGTGAGGAGATCGCCGGGATGGTCCGCGCCTGCCTGAAGAAGATCACGGATCAGGCGGACGGGCTCATGCGGAGAGAACCGGAGGCGCTGAAGGCGGTGCTGGAGGGGCTGGTGATCAGCGGAATTTCCATGGCTTTTGCGGAGATCAGCCGGCCGGCCAGCGGACTGGAGCATTATTTCAGCCACCTGTGGGAGATGCAGGCGCTGCAGCGGGGCAGACCTTCGGATCTGCACGGGATCCAGGTCGGCGTGGGCACGCTGCTGACCCTGTGGATTTACGAGCATATGCTGAACACGGAGACGGTGGACACCGCCCGGGCGGAGGAAGCGATGGCGGCTTTCTCTCCGGAAATGTGGGAGAAGCGGATGCGGGAGATGTTCGGACCCGTCGCGCCGTCCGTGCTTGAAATCGAGAGGAAGACGGGGAAAAACAGGCCGGAAACGCAGCGCGCGCATCTGCGGATCATCTCGGAACACTGGGACGAGATCCGGAAAATCATCCGGGAGGAACTGCCCCCGCGGGATCAGGTATACGCCCTGATGAAGCGCTGCGGCATGCCGCTGACGCCGGGGGACCTGGGGATTACGCTGCAGGATACACTGGACGCGCTGACGGGCAGCCGGGAGATCCGGGACAAGTATCTGACCAGCAGCCTGCTGTGGGACATGGGGCTGCTGGACGAAACGGCGGAGAAGCTGGGCAGGGAACTGACGGAAACGCACGCGGTATCCGAAGCGTAAACGGGGCGGACGGACCGCGGGAGACGGAAGACGAAGGGACAGATCGGAGCGGACGGGATGAAGTGGACGGATAACGGGGACGCGCGGGAAAAGCTGAAGCCGGTACGGTGCTTTCTGCTGGACATGGACGGAACCTTCTACCTGGGGGACAGGCTGATCGAAGGATCGCTGGATTTTCTGGAGGCGCTGCGGAGAACCGGACGGACGGCCCGGTTTCTGACCAACAATTCCTCGCGCTCAGCGGCGGCCTATACCCGGAAGCTGGAGCGCCTGGGCGTGCCGGAGGAGTACCGGGATGTGATTTCCTCCGCGCACGCCGCCGCCCATTACTGCCAGCGCGCGTATCCCGGAGGCCGGTGCTTCCTGATGGGGAATCCGGACCTGCGGCAGGAACTGGCCGGAATGGGGCTGAACCTTCAGGACGAGAACCCGGACTACGTGCTGCTGGCTTTTGACACGACGCTGGCATACGACAGGCTCTGCGTGCTGTGCGACCATATCCGCGCCGGACTGCCATATATCGCGACGCATCCCGATTTCAACTGTCCGACGGAGACGGGCTTCATACCGGATATCGGATCCTTCATGGCGCTGATTGAAGCCAGCACCGGACGCCGGCCGGACGTGGTGCTGGGAAAACCTTACGCGGGGATCGTGGAGGAGGCGGTCGCGCGAACGGGATTCGCGAAGAGTGAGATGGCCATGGTGGGAGACCGCCTGTATACCGACGTGGCGACAGGGGTGAACCACGGCCTGACGGGGATTCTGGTGCTGTCCGGCGAAGCGGGCCCGGAAGACCTGGAAACCTCCGACGTACAGCCGGATCTGGTTTTCGGCCGGCTCAGCGACATGATTCCCTATCTGTAACCCGAAAGGAGTGAAGGGATTGAAAAAGACTGCGGCGGTCCTCTGCATCCTGCTCCTGCTGCTGTCTGCTGCGGCGTGTGCCGAGGGCCGGGAGACGGACCGGGAGGAACTGGGAATTCCCCCAAACGAGACGTTTGCCGTTCTGAGCGCTCCGTTTGACGACGCGTGGAGGGGAACGGAGGAACGGGACTCCTTCGGCGTCCCGGAAACCTTTACGCTGATCGGCTCCGCCCGGGGAAACGAGTGGCTGATGATCTCCTTCGACATGGACGGGGAAAGCAGAAAAATCGGCTGGATCAGAACCCCGAATGGGTTTGACGCGGAGGGGGAGATCCCGGAGCTTTCTCTGGAGGGGACGCTGTACCGCGTGACGAAGGACAGTCCGCTGACGGACGATCCGGAAAAAAGCCGGAGAAGCGTCGGAACCCTGGCGGAAGGGGAAAGCGTGACCGGCATGCTGCGGACGCGTTTCGGGGACACCGAATGGGTGTACGTCGCAACCGAAACGGAAGGAAAGACGGCCTGGGCCTTCACGGAAGCCGGAAGCCTGGAAGAGGAGGCGCCGTATTACCGGGAGGACGACCGGATCGTAATCCGGGAGGGCGTCGCCCTCATCGGCATTGATTATGAGGACCGTATACCGCTTCAGCCCGGAGACGTATGCTGCGGATTCCTGGACGTTTTTTCGGAATTCGGTACAGACATCCGGACCATCGACTTCCCTTCCACGCTGCGCGGACTCGGGGAGGAAGCGATCGTACACGCGTATCTGAAGGAACTGACCCTGCCGGACACTCTGATATGGATCAGCGAAAACGCGCTGTCCTACGGATCGGCCGAACGGGTAGTGCTGAAGCGGGGCTACGCCGCGGGCATTCCCGGCGGAAGCGATTTCAGCGCCGGGTTCTGGGAGGTCGAGGAGGGGAACGCGGTTTATTCCTCCCGGGACGGCGTGCTGTTCACCGCCGGGGGCAGAACCCTGCTGGACTATCCGGACGGGAAAACCGAGCTGCATTACGACGTTCCCGCGGGGACGGAAGAGATCGGACCTTCCGCCTTCTGCGACGGCTGGATGGGGATTCCGCTGCAGACGATTTCCCTGCCGGTGGGCCTGAAAAAAATCGGGGCCTGGGCGTTTTCCGGCTGCGGCAGGCTGCACAGCCTGACCGTACCGCTGACGGTGACCGAAGTCGATCCGACCGCGTTCGCGCAGTGCGTCAGCCTTGAAAGGCTGTCGCTGCCGCCCGGCATTACCGTACCCCGGGATGTGATCGGAGCGGAGCGGGAGGACTTTTCAAACTACACGGGAGACAACGGCGCGACGCTGACGAAACCCAGGGACAACGGGTACGGCCGGAGAGAAAAAGACGGGACGGAAGCCTCCGTATCCTATGCCGCGTGGCTGTCCGGGGAAAACGGAGAGGGGCCTGTGCCGCTGTATCCGTCAAAGGACGCGGATACGCCTTCCCGGGAGGAAAAGTCCGGAACGGAGGTCATAGTGTCGGCCGTCGGCGGCAGCCGGGCGAAAACACTGATCAATTACCGGAAGGAGTTCTGGACGGATCTGAAATATATCCTGCCGAAGGTCACGGACGCGTTCTTCACGGTTGCCGAGGCGGTTCCCAACGAGGAAGGAAGGCGCGTTCTCGCCGAGGAGGGCATGGAGTCCGCCGTATTCGGCTGGTTTGATGAGGATACGGCGGAAAGCGTCTTCACACAGCCTGGTTCCGAGGACGGTCCGGAGACATACCTTTCCCTGGATCAGGTTATCCTCCGGCGGGAGTATACCGGAGACGCGAGGGAACTCGCTTTTCTGTACGCCGTACCGCGGGACACGCCCATCCTTCTCCGCGGCGCGCCGGACGGAGAGGTCCTGTCATGGACATACAGCGGCGAACAGGCGGAAATCCTGAAACGCGGCGGAGAATGGGCGTACATCCGGACCGCGGGCGGCAGAGGATGGGTTCCGGAATCCTGCCTCATCGTGATTGAACAGATGAAACCGGACAACTGACAGCACAGCGAAAAAACCTGGAGGAAACAAACATGAAAAGAATTTCAGCCGTATGCACCGCCCTGATCCTGGCGCTCGTATCCCTGGCCGCGGGCGCTTCGGCGGAAGGAGGATCCTGGAGCCAGATCAATCAGTCCGTCACAAGAGGCGCGGACTGGAAGCGCTTTGTGAACGATCCGTCGGATTTCCAGCTGGGAGAGGCCAGAGCGCTGGAAGGAAGCGAGACGCTGAAAATCGCGGAATGGGGGGATTATCCTTCCATCGACGGCTCCACGGTATGCGTGCCGCTGGCCATGGAACTGGCCAGGCAGTGGCTCAACCTCGCGGAAGAGGATCTGAACGGCTTCGTCAATTTCTCCACGACGCCCTACGCCTACGACAGGCTGTTCCACGGGAAGCCGAATCCCATGGTGACCATCGCGTCCGCGGGGATCATGATGGACGACGCGCATCCGGTGGATATCGTGATCGGCACGGGGCCCAACGCGGACGAGCGCCGGGCGGCGGAGGAAGCGGGCGTGGAACTGGTCATGGTTCCCGTCTGCTACGACGCTTTCGTGTTCCTGGTCAACAGCGCGAATCCGGTGAACACGCTGACCGCGGAGCAGATCCGCGGGATCTACAGCGGCGCGATCCGCGGATGGGGCGAGGTCGGCGGAAAGGATGACAGCCTGATCGCGGCCTATCAGCGGCCGCACGGATCCGGAAGCCAGACCGCCATGGAGGAGATGGTGATGGACGGCTACCGGCTGTCCGCGGCGGATCCGAACTATATTTCCGACGGCATGGCCGACCTGGTGGCGCAGATCGGGAACTACGACAACAGCGTCAACGCGATCGGCTATTCCTATCTGTACTACGTCAGCAGCCTCTACAAAAGCGGAAGCATGAAGGTGCTGGCCGTGGACGGAACCGCGCCGGACGCGGAGAACCTGCAGAACGGTTCCTATCCCTTCACCGTATACTACTACGCGGTATATGCCCGCGGGAACGAAACCGCGGAACGGTTCGTGAACTGGATGATCTCCGACGAAGGACAGGCCTGCGCGGCTCAGGCCGGGTATGTGCCGCTGCGGCGGGTCCCGTGATCCGGGGCGGCGGACAGGAAAGGGGGAAAGTACGTGCAGTACCGGAAGGATAAGGACGGAAGGGAGCTGTCCGTTCTGGGCTTTGGATGCATGCGCTTTACGAGAAAGGGAAACGCCATTGACGCGGAAAAAGCGGAGAAGGAGATCATGGCGGCGTATCACGCCGGCGTGAACTACTTTGACACGGCCTATATCTACCCGGGAAGCGAGGCTTTTCTGGGAGCGGCGCTGAAGCGGAACGGAATCCGCGAAAAGGTGAATATCGCCACAAAACTGCCCCAGTACATGGTCAGCAGCCTGTCCGGGGCGGAGAAGATCTTCCGGGAGGAGCTGGAGCGGCTTCAGACGGATTACATCGATTACTACCTGATGCACATGCTGACGGACGCTGCTCAGTGGGAGAGGCTGAAGCAGATGGGAATTCCGGAGTGGATCCGGAAAAAGAAGGAGGAGGGGATTATCCGGAACTTCGGATTCTCCTACCACGGAAACACCGAAAACTTCCTGCGGATCCTCCGGGATTTCGACTGGGATTTCTGCCAGATTCAGTACAATTACCTGGATGAGACCGCCCAGGCCGGGAAGGCCGGGCTGAAGGCCGCGGCGGAAAAGGGGATCCCTGTCGTGATTATGGAACCGCTCCGGGGCGGGAAGCTGGTCAGCCTGCTTCCGGCAGAGGCAAAAAAGCTCATGGCGGAGAACGAAAGGGGATGGTCCCCGGCCGCCTGGGGTTTCCGGTGGCTCTTCAACCAGCCGGAGGTGACCGTGGTTCTGTCCGGCATGAACTCTCTGGAGATGGTGGCTGAAAACACGGCGACCGCGGACGCGGCCGGACCCGGTGATCTGAACGAAAAGGATTTCGCGCTGCTGGAGAAGGTGAAGGAACTGATCCGGGCCGGGGAGAAGGTCGGATGCACCGGGTGCCGGTACTGCATGCCGTGCCCGCAGGGCGTCGATATCCCGGGCATTTTCCGGTGCTACAACGCCATGTATACGGAGGGGAAAAGGGACGGACGCTTCCAGTTCGCCCAGACCGTCGGCCTGACCCGGCGGCCCGCCTTCGCGACGCAGTGCGTCGGATGCGGAAAATGCGAAAAGCACTGTCCGCAGGGAATTCCGATCCGGGAAAAGCTGAAAGAGGCGGACCGGGCACTCCGGCCTCTGCCCTACAGGATCGGAATCAACGCCGCGCGGGCTTTCATGGTACGGAAGGGAAAAAAACCGCAGAAAAACGGATCCGGGGAAGCGAAACCGTTATGACGGGGAGCGGCGGCGGAACCTCCGGCGCTTTCCGGGAAGAAGCGCGAAAGGATTGCCCGGGGAAAAGCAGGGTGATATAATACCCGGTGAAATCATCACAGCGGCGGATAAAACAGCCGCGGAAAAAAGACTTCCGGACGCGGGAGAACCCCCGCGCCTGAAAGATAAAGGAAAGGAAGGGAAACTGTCATGAAGAAGATCGTCGCGCTGTGCCTGTCGGCTGTTCTGCTGCTGAGCCTCGTTCCCGGGGCTCTGGCGGTGAACGAGGACGTGGAGGGGAAAATCGTCATCTACACGTCCATGTACCAGATCGTCTACGAAGCCATGAAGAAGGAACTGGCGAATGAATTCCCGAACCTGGAGGTGGAGTTCTACTACGCCGGGACCGGGTCGCTGATCAGTCAGATCGCCGGGGAGATGGGGGACGACCGCACCGGCGCGCTGGGAGCGGACATGCTGCTGGTCGCCGAGCCGGCCTACTCCCTCGAGCTGAAGGATTACGGATATCTGGAACCGTATGATACGGAAGCGAAGGACAAGCTGCGCTTCCCCTATGACGAGGAGGGGTACTGGTACCCGGTCCGCGTCTGCAACATGGTGCTGGCGTACAATCCCGAAAAGTACAGTCCGGAAGACCTGCCGAAGACCATGAAGGAATTCGCGGAGGATCCCTCCCTGAAGGGAAAAATCTCCATGAGCAATCCTCTGACCTCCGGCACGGCCTATGCCGCCGTGTGCGCGCTGACGGACAAATACGGATTTGAGTACCTCGACGCGCTGCGGGCCAACGACGTGATGATCGAATCCGGCTCCACGGCGCTGGGCAAGCTGGAGAGCGGCGAATGCAAGGTCATCATGATCCTTGAGGAATCCGTGCTGCAGAAGCGGGAGACGGACGGATCGAAGCTGGCCTGCATTTATCCCGAGGACGGCAACATCATGATCCCCTCCACCGCCATGATCGTCGCGGAGGATAAGAGCGCCAACGCGAACATCGAGGCCTGCGAGGCCGTGGCGGACTGGCTGCTCAGCGAAGCGGGACAGCATTTCATCGTCAGCGGCTGGATGCATTCCACGCTGAAGGATTTCCCGGAAAACCCCTACGACTCCATCGACACCGCCGCGCTGATCGAGACCGATATGGGCGTGGACTGGGAGCGCGCCTATCATCAGCGCGACGAGATCAACAGGGAATGGACCACCCGCGTAACACAGTAACAAAGAGGTAAAACCAGATGCGGAATCAGGACAAACGGGGAGCCGTCCGCTGCAGGGCCGCGCTGGCGGCGCTGCTCCTTCTGGGAGCGGCGCTGCTGGCCGGAGGCCTGTGGGGCAGCGGGCAGTACGAGACATCCGGCTTCAGCCAGGAGAACGCGTATTCCCTGATCCACAGCCTGTCCCGGGAAACCGGCGCCCTGTGGGAGAAGGGAATTCAGCCCGCCCTGCGGGCGTCCTCCGCGGATCCGGAGACCGTGACGCGGGTCTGCCGGGAGCTGACCGCGGCGTGCTGGCCGGAAACGGAGCGGGCGCGCCTGGAGGACAGCTCCCGGAATCTGTCCGGAGACGCCCTGACGGAGCGGGAGATGAAGCTGCTCGCGGCTTCCTACGCTCTGAACGGGCCGAAGGTGAAATCCGCTTCCCGGAAAAAACTGATCGGCCTGTCCGACAGCGATTGGAACGCGCTTTCGGATGCCGTGCTGCGGGCCGCGGCGGGGGAGGAGATTCCCCTGCCCGGCCCGGCCGCGGAGCTCTGCGAAGGCCTTGAGGGGCAGGAACGCCGGGCAATGCTGATGCAGGTTTTCCTGACGGCGGCGAACCGGAACGGATCGCTGCTTTCCGCGGACACGCCGGCGGAACTGAAAAAAGCGGCGCGCACGGATACGGCGAAGGTTACCGTCTGCCTGCGGGCCGCGGACGGGACGCTGAGCCTGCCCGCCGCCCTGCTGTGCGGAAACGGGAAAACCATCGCGCTTTTCGGCGTTCTGATTCTTACGGATACTTTGATTCTGTTCTTCTGGCTGCTGGCGGAACGACGGTGGCAGCTGGACGTCAAATGGCTGATCATTCTGCTGATCGTGGATTTCCTGCTGGTGTTCCAGCTGCTGCCCACGGCGAACATGCTGATCCAGGCCTTCTTTCCCGAGGGGCGGTTTTCCCTGAAATCCATTACCCGGCTGTATACGGAAAGCCTGAATCTGAACGCGCTGATCAACACGCTGACGGCGGCCGGGTGCACGATGGTGCTGGGCACGCTGCTGGCTTTCCCGCTGGCCTGGCTGGTGGGACGGACGGATCTGTACGGACGCCGCTTCTTCCGCGCGCTGTTCGTGATGACCTACATGGTGCCTCCCTACGTCGGCGCAATGGCCTGGCTGAGGCTGCTGAACCCGAACGTGGGAGACATCAACCTGCTGCTGCGGGATCTTTTCCGGCTTGGCGACGAACCGGGGCCGCTGAACATCTACAGCCTGCCCGGGCTGATCTGGGTGCTGACCACCTTCTATTACCCCTATGCCTTTATCACGATCTCCAGAGCCATGGAGAAGATGGACCCCTCCCTGGAGGAGGCAAGCCGGATTTCCGGCGCTTCCTCCCTGAAGACCGCGCTGAAGATTACGCTGCCCATGACGACGCCCTCCCTGATCGCGGGAGCGCTGCTTGTGTTCGTCTCCGCGGCCAGCTGCTACGGGATTCCTTCGATCATCGGCGCCCCGGGACGGGTGCATACGGTGACCACCCGGATCATCGACTATGTGGGCCGCGGATCGGAGGGCATGACCGACGCCATCAGCCTGGGAATGTTCCTGATGGCGATGGCGATCGTGATCCTGTTCATCTCCGACGCGCTGACAGCCCGGAAACAGTACATCACCGTATCCGGAAAGAGCACGCGGCCGAACACCGTGGAGCTCGGAAAATGGCGGACGACGGTGACCGTGCTGGTGTCCCTGTTCGCGGTGATCGTGGTGCTGATTCCCTTCGCGACGATTCTTTCAACCTCTCTGAAGGTCGACCTGGGAAAAGCCCTGACCGCGGAGGGCAACTTCACCTTCAAGAACTGGACGACCATCTTTTCCCGGGACGAGATGCTGGACTGCCTGAAGAACTCCTTCCTGTTCGCGATCGCGGCGGCCACCGTCGGCATTGTCATTGCCGTGACCATGAGCTATCTGCTGCAGCGGACCCGGATCCGAGGACGGAAGATCCCGGATTTTCTGATCACGCTGGGATCCGGAACGCCCTCCGTGGTTATCGCGCTGAGCCTGATCCTGTCCATGCGCGGGGAATTCGGCATCAATATCTATAAAACGGCCTATATCCTTATTGCCGCTTATCTGATCAAATATCTGATGATGGGAATGCGCACCGTGGTGTCCGCGATGAGCCAGATTCACGTTTCGCTTGAGGAATGCTCCCAGGCGTCCGGGGCGTCCTGGCTGAAAACCATGATCCGGATCACCGGGCCGCTGATCTTTCCCTCCATCGCGGCGGGCTGGTTCCTGATTTTCATTCCGAGCTTCTACGAGCTGTCCATGACGACGCTGCTGTACGGAAACGGAACGAAAACCATCGGCTTCGAGCTGTATGAGTACTGGACCTTCACCAGCCAGCCCATGGCCTGCGCGATGGCCTTCGCGATCCTGCTGATCGTGGTTATCCTGAACACGCTGCTGCACAGACTGACAAAAGGAGAATTCTCCATCTGATCCGGAGAAGTAAAAGGACGGGAGGACGGGACGGATGTCCAGCGTAACGATTCGCAATGTGAGCAAGGCCTTCGGGGAGAACGTGGTGCTGAAGGACTTTACCCAGACTTTCGGAGACGGGGAGTTCATCACGCTGCTCGGCCCCTCCGGGTGCGGGAAAACCACGATGCTCCGCATGATCGCCGGCTTTGAGCGGCCGACCTCCGGAGAGATTCTGATCGGAGACCGGGTGGTTTCCTCGGAGAAGGTCTTTCTGCCGCCGGAGAAGCGGGAAATCGGTATGGTGTTCCAGAGCTACGCGGTATGGCCCCACATGTCCGTACAGGACAACGTGGCGTATCCTCTCCGGATCCGGAAGGAACCGAAGAGCGAGACCGGAGAGAAAGTCAAGCGCGCGCTGGAGATCGTGCATCTGTCCCAGTACGCGGAACGGATGCCGGATCAGCTGTCCGGCGGCCAGCAGCAGCGGGTCGCCCTCGCACGGGCGCTGGTGGGCCGGCCGGAGCTTCTTCTGCTGGACGAGCCGCTGAGCAATCTGGACGCGAAGCTGCGGGAAAGCATGCGCTTCGAGATCAAGGAGATTCAGACGAAGCTGGGGATCACCGTGGTCTATGTGACCCACGACCAGACGGAAGCCATGGCGATGTCGGACCGGATTCTGCTGATCAACCGCGGCACCGTGCAGCAGGCCGCGCCGCCGGAGGAAATCTACAACCGCCCCGCGAACCAGTTTGTCGCGGACTTCCTCGGAAAGATCGTCTTCCTGAAGGGAGAGGCGAAGGCGGGGGAGATCGCGCTGGACGGAACGGATCAGCGGATTCCCTTCACGGGAGAAAAGCGCGGCCGGGTGGAGCTGGCGGTCCGGCCGGAGCGGATTACCCTGTCCGCGGAGGAAGGAATACTCCGCGGAACGCTGGAGAAACAGTACTACCTGGGAGACGTGAACGACTGCCGGGTCCGGGTGGGAGAAAAGCAGATCCGGGTCATCGCTCCGCCGGAAACCTTCTTCACCCTGAAAACCGGGGAACCGGTTTTCCTGACATTCCGGGATCAGATTGTGTTCGACGAGGAAGGCTCTCTGGAAGAGAAACTGAAGATCATGACATGAGCAACTGAACGGAAAACCGCCGCCCGTTACGGGCGGCGGTTTTCCGTCTGTCTATCTGTGGATGTAGATTCTGCTCGGATCCGGCTCTCCGTCCCCCCGCGCCATACAGAGGAACTCCCAGCCGTAACGCTCGTAAAAGCCGGTGTGATCCGTCAGAAGATACAGCGGGGAGATCCCGGCGGCCCGCATATCCTCCACGGCAAGGTCCAGCAGCTTTCCGGCAATCCCTTGCCCGCGGTACGCCTCTTCCGTCCAGACCGCGCAGACGTTCGGGGCCAGATCCTTCCGGTCGTGAAAATCGTTGTCAATGACGCCCAGGCCCCCGGCGATCTTTCCCCCGTCCAGGCACAGGTACCAGCCGTTTTCGGTTTCCCGCTTCAGGTAGGCTTCCATGCGCGCAAGATAGGCTTCTTCGGGAACCCCCCACTTTGAATGAAACCAGGCGGCGGCGCCGTTCATCATTTCCGGAACTTCCCGCAGCGTTACATATCTGTAATCGTCCACGGCCCCTGTCCCTCCTTTTCCGATGTCCGCGCCATCTTATCACGCCGCCGGACGGACTGTCAATCGCCGCGCCGTATCCGGACCGCGCGGGGCGGACCGTTTGACAGAAACCGCGGGGAAATGCTAAGATG
>ONXY01000444.1 GCA_900321945.1 uncultured Eubacteriales bacterium
ACCATGGAGATTTATCCCTGCCTTAACTCCACGAATCTGCGGGCGCGTGCCGCGGCCGTCGCCGGAGCTCCGGAAGGGCTGCTGGTGGTGGCGGATTCCCAGTCCGGAGGGAGAGGACGCTTCGGGCGTGTTTTCTATTCACCCGGGCGGTCGGGCGTTTATCTGTCCCTGGTGCTGCGGCCCCAGGTGCACGCGGGGATTGCCGCGCGCATTACTTCCCTGGCAGCGGTGGCCGCGGCCAGGGCGATTGACGCGCTGGCGGGAACGCAGGTACAGATTAAGTGGGTGAACGATTTATACCTGAACGACCGTAAAATCGGCGGCATCCTTTGCGAGGCCAGCGTGGAAGTCGAGAGCCGGCGCCTGGAAGCTGTGATTCTGGGGATCGGAATCAACGTGGCCCCCATGGAATTTCCGAAGGAACTGAAGGAAATCGCTACCTCCATCGGGAACGAATGTGAGACGGCGGTATTCCGCAGCCATCTGATCGCGGAAATCTGCAATCAGATGGAAATCCTCTATCCGCAGCTGGCCAGCGGAGAGTTTCTGGCGGAAAACCGGACCCGTTCCAACGTCATCGGCCGTGAAGTGACGGTGTGCCGCGGCAATGAGCGGTATCAGGCCACCGCAACGGACATTGACGGAGAGGGGCGCCTGATTGTGACGACTCCGGAAGGAACACGGGTTCTGGATTCCGGAGAGATCAGCCTGAAGCTGGGGGAGAAAAAAGCGTGAAAACACGGGATCTGACCGAGATCGCGGTGATGGCGGCGCTGCTGTGCGTAGCCGGTCCGCTGACCGTCGCGGTGGGCCCCGTTCCTTTATCTCTGGCCACCTTCGCGGTTTATCTCGCGGCGCTGGTGCTCGGCGCGAAAAAGGCGGCGGTGGCGGTGGCCGTGTATCTGCTGCTCGGCTCGGCGGGGATCCCGGTGTTTTCGGGGTTCACCGGCGGCTTTCAGAAGCTGGCCGGGGTTACCGGCGGATACCTGATCGGATACCTGCCCTGCGCGTTTGTTTCGGGGCTGGGCGCCGGGAACTGGCTGGATTCCCGGTCCGCGCGGGTTCGGCAGGCGCTGCGCATGGCAGCCGGAACCCTGATCCTATACACGCTCGGAACCGTATGGTTCATTCAGCAGACCGGGAACGCGCTGGGGGCCGCCCTGAGCCTCTGCGTGCTGCCGTTCCTGCCGGGAGACGCGGTAAAGATCGCCGCGGCTTCTTTCCTGGCTCCGCAAATCAGGACTGCATTGAAAAACAGATGAACAGATTATACCGGCCCGTATGCGTACGGGCTTTTTTCATGCCGAAGAGATGACGGAAAATCCACATGGACGGAACTTTCCCCTGTCCGCAAATCATGATATACTCATTTCCACAGGCGGAAGAACCCGTGTTCTCGGAAGCACACCGTCTTTGGGGGAGGAATGAACAGGATGTCCGTCAGAAACATCGGAATCTTTGCTCATGTGGACGCGGGGAAGACCACGCTTTCCGAGCAGCTGCTGGTTCATTCCGGAAGCATCCGGGAAGCCGGCAGCGTGGACCGCGGCACCGCGCATACCGACGATCTCCCCGTGGAACGCAGACGGGGAATTTCCGTGAAAGCCACCTGCGTTTCCCTGCGCTGGAAGGAAACGGAGATTCAGCTGATCGATACGCCCGGACATACCGACTTTTCCGCGGAAATCGAGCGCTCCTTCTGGGCGATTGACGCGGCGGTGCTGGTGGCGGACGCGGTACAGGGTATTCAGCCGCAGACGGAGATCCTGTTCCGGGCGCTGAAGGAGCAGGGCCTGCCGTTCCTTTTCTTTCTGAACAAGACGGACCGGCCGGAGGCGGATCCGGACAGAGTGATCCGTCAGATCCGGAAACGGCTGACGGAAAAAGTATGCCCGCTGTGGGACCGGGAAGCGGCGACGGAATATGTCTGCGGCACCGACGACGAGCTGGCGACGCGTTATCTGGAGGGAGAAACGATTCCTCCGGAGGCAGTCCGGTTCCGCCTGGCGCAGCTGACGCGGACGGGGGAGGCGCATCCCGCGCTTTGCGGTTCCGCGCTGCGGGATCGGGGAATTACGGAGCTGCTGGACGCCATGACTGCCTTTCTGCCGGAGCCGGACACCCGGGAGGAGAGCCTGTGCGGCGTGGCGTTTGCCGCGGCGGCGGATAAAAACATGGGCCGCGGACTCTGGGTGCGCCTCTACGGTGGGAAACTGGAAAACCGGACGGCGCTGGACATTCAGACGGGGACGGACCGGTTGACCGGGGAACCGGTGCTGGTGCAGC
>ONXY01000235.1 GCA_900321945.1 uncultured Eubacteriales bacterium
ATGCTCTGCGGTACCAACGAGATCGGAGAGGCCACCGCGGAGAAGATGCTGACGGCCCGCCTCGTGATGTGGAGCCAGCACGGAATCTACGGCGCCGGAAGGGATCTGGACGAAACCTTCGGTCTGATCGAAACCGCCGAGAAGGCCGCGGAGATCTATATGAAGATCGCGCATCTGCCCCGGCTGAACACCATTACCGACGATCAGCTGCGCCAGCTGGAAAAGCGCTTTGGAATCAAAGCCCGGGAAGGCTACCTGGACTGACCGGACGCCGGAAAAGTATCCCCCTGCGGTCCGCTTTCTTCCGCGCCCCGGTTCTCCTTTCCGGACCGGGGCTTTCTTCCGGATTCTCCGGCTTCCGGGTTCTTTCCCCGGCCGTGCCGTTTTCCGAATCCGCCGGCTCAGAGAGTTCACATCACCCCCGGGCAGGATTCCGTTTTCCGTGTCCGGTATAATTTTTTCATTTACCTATTGACATAATAGGTTATTGATGCTACAGTATGCACAATCATTCTGAAGGAGGGTTTGAAGGATGTCACGGATCTTCAGGGGAGCTCTGGAGCTGATCGGCAATACGCCGCTGGTGGAGGTAGCCAATCTCGAAAAGGAACTGGGGCTGGAAGCCACGGTTCTGGTCAAGCTGGAATACTTCAATCCGGCGGGCAGCGTGAAGGACCGGATCGCGAAAGCCATGATTGAGGACGCGGAAGCGAAAGGCCTTCTGAAAAAGGGTTCTGTGATCATCGAGCCCACCAGCGGGAACACCGGAATCGGTCTGGCCGCCATCGCGGCCGTGAAGGGATACAGAATTATCCTGACCATGCCCGAAACCATGAGCGTTGAAAGAAGGAACATCCTGAAGGCCTACGGCGCCGAGCTGGTGCTGACCGAAGGCGCGAAGGGCATGAAGGGCGCCATCGCGAAGGCGGAGGAGCTGGCGAAGGAAATCCCGGACAGCTTCATCCCCGGCCAGTTTGTGAATCCCGCCAACCCCGCGGTTCACCGTGCGACCACCGGTCCCGAAATCTGGCGGGATACGGACGGGAAAGTGGATATCTTCATCGCCGGCGTCGGCACCGGCGGTACGCTCACCGGCACGGGCGAATATCTGAAGTCTCAGAACCCGGCTGTCAAAATCGTCGCCCTGGAGCCGAAGGACTCCCCCGTTCTCTCCGAAGGAAAAGCGGGTCCTCACAAGATTCAGGGCATCGGCGCGGGCTTCGTGCCCGAAGTGCTGAATACCGCGGTTTACGATGAAGTGTTCACGGCTTCCCACGAGGATGCCTTCGCGGCCGCGAAGCTGCTGGCAAAGAAGGAAGGCATCTCCGTCGGCATCTCCTCCGGCGCCGCCCTGTTCGGAGCCATCGAACTCGCCCGCAGGCCCGAAAACAAGGGAAAGGTTATTGTGGCGCTGCTCCCGGACAGCGGCGACAGGTACTATTCCACACCCCTGTTCACGGAAGCGTAACCGGGAGCCGTCCGCGGAAAACCGGATCACCCCGGCCTGCCGTTTCAAAACGGCGGGCCGGTTTTTTCATGATCCGCGGCGCCGTTTCCGCCCGTCCGGTCCCCTGTCGTCCGCCCCGGTCGGCGCGCTGCCCGGGACTTCTGAATTCCCCTCTCCATTGACTTTTGGGGCCATGAGAGTAGAATAGAATTATCCTGAATGGAATGAGTTTCCCGTTTCCGCCGGATACCCGGCGGAAACCGTCCGCTTATCCCCGTATGAAGGGCGTAAGCGCTGTTCTCATTCACCCCCGTATGACCCACTGACGGAAGGAGTCCTTGATCATGGATGAAGAAAAGAAGCCCCGCTCCAGAGAAAAAAAAGTAGTCAGCGAAAGCCGCGGCGTTGAAACATACGGCGAAGGTCTGGGAACAGGCCCGGTCGGAAACATGGGCGGATACGCCGACCGTAAGGCGCAGGAGCAGGCCCGGCAGAATGGCGGGCGGCCCGCCGGAGGACAGAGCGCTTCTCCTCAGCAGTCTCCGCGTACCGGAAGCCGTCCCGCGGGCGGACCGGATCCTTTCTCTCAGTCCCGTCCCCCGCAGGCCGGC
>ONXY01000241.1 GCA_900321945.1 uncultured Eubacteriales bacterium
CGGCGACGACGAGCACGGCTGGGACGACAAGGGCGTGTTCAACTTCGAGGGCGGCTGCTACGCGAAGGTCATCAACCTGGACAAGGATTCCGAGCCCGACATTTACAACGCGATCCGCCGGGACGCCCTGCTGGAGAACGTGACCGTCGACGCGGAAGGAAAGATCGACTTTGCCGATAAGAGCGTGACAGAGAATACCCGCGTTTCCTATCCGATCGATCATATCGAAAAGATCGTGAGGCCCGTTTCCGCAGGCCCCGCCGCCAAGAACGTGATTTTCCTCAGCGCCGACGCTTTCGGTGTGCTGCCCCCCGTTTCCGTGCTGACGCCGGAACAGACCAAGTACTACTTCCTCTCCGGCTTCACCGCCAAGCTGGCCGGAACGGAACGCGGCATCACGGAGCCCACTCCCACTTTCTCCGCCTGCTTCGGCCAGGCGTTCCTGGAGCTGCATCCCACCAAGTATGCCGAGGAGCTGGTCAAGCGGATGGAAATGAGCGGCGCGAAGGCCTATCTGGTGAACACCGGATGGAACGGCACCGGAAAGCGCATTTCCATCAAGGATACACGCGGAATCATCGACGCTATCCTGGACGGCGACATTCTGAGCGCCCCCACGAAGAAGATCCCCTACTTTAACTTCGAGGTTCCCACCGAGCTGAAGGGCGTGGATCCGGCCATTCTGGATCCCCGGGATACCTACGCCGATCCTTCCCAGTGGGAGGAGAAGGCCAAAGATCTCGCCGGACGCTTCATCAAGAACTTTGCGAAGTACGAGAGCAATGAAGCCGGCAAGGCGCTTGTCGCCGCCGGACCTCAGCTGTAATCCGGGACATGAAAATCCCCCTTCGGAAGAATCCGAAGGGGGATTTTTTCAGCCTTTACAGGGTCGCGGCCATAACGGCCTTGATGGTGTGCATCCTGTTTTCCGCCTCGTCAAACACGATGGAGCGGGGCCCTTCGAAGACACCGTCCGTGACTTCCATGCAGTCGATGCCGAACTTTCCGTGAATCTCCCGCCCGATGGATGTGTTCAGGTCGTGGAAGGAGGGGAGGCAGTGCATGAAACGGCACTGCGGGCCGGCCAGATCCATCAGTTCTTCCGTAACGCGGTACGGAGTCAGGTCCTGAATGCGTTCGGCCCATACGCTCTCCGGTTCTCCCATGGATACCCACACGTCGGTATACAGCACATCCGCGCCCTTTACGGCTTCAGCGGGATCTTCGGAGAACGCGAGTTCGGCTCCGGTTTTCCGGGCGATTTCCGCGCATTCTTCCCGCAGCTCCCGGCCGGGCTGGTATTTCAGCGGAGCGCAGGCCGTGAAACGCATGCCTGTTTTTGCGCATCCTACCATCAGGGAGTTGCCCATATTATATCTTGCGTCCCCGAGATAAACCAGTTTTCTGCCCCGCAGGGAACCGAAATGTTCCCGGATCGTCAGGAAATCCGCCAGAATCTGCGTGGGGTGGAATTCATTTGTCAGACCGTTCCAGACTGGAACGCCGGAATAACGCGCCAGACTTTCCACGATCTCCTGGCCGTAGCCCCTGTATTCGATGCCGTCGTACATCCGTCCCAGCACTCTGGCCGTATCCGCGATGGACTCCTTTTTCCCTATCTGGCTTCCTGCGGGATCCAGGCAGGTGACGTGCATTCCCAGATCGTATGCCGCAACCTCGAAGGAGCAGCGCGTACGGGTGGAAGTCTTTTCAAAAATCAGAGCGATGTTTTTTCCTTCGAAAAGACGGTGCGGCACGCCGGCGCGCTTCTGCGCCTTCAACTCGGCCGCCAGATCCAGAAGACCCGTTATTTCTTCCGGCGTCAGATCCAGCAGCTTCAGAAACTGTCTGTTTTTAAGCTTAAACATTTCTCTTCCTCCCGTCGCGATAATAAAACTATTATAAAAAAGAGAACGGATCCGGTCAACCGAAAAAATTGATTTGCAGGCACAATATTATTGTGCTATGATGTTGTATATCATCCGGAGGTGCGGAAATATGAAAGAATTTTCAGCGGACATGCTGAATGCCGGAGGGAAACCGTTCGGAGAGCTGATCCGGGAGTACAGACGCCGCAGGGGGATGAGCCAGGAACAGCTCGGAGCTGTGGCGCATGTGAAAAAGAACGCCGTCGGAGCCTGGGAAGCCGGGAGAAGCCGTCCCGATGTATCCTGCATTCCGGCGCTGTGCCGCGCGCTCGGAATGCCCCTGGAGGTTTTTTTCGGCATTTCCGGAAAGACCGGGGATGATGAAATCACGGAGAAATACAGCAGGCTGAACGACTATAACAGGCAGGTCGTCCTGAAGCAGATGGATCTGCTTTATGATCTGCAGGGCAGCGCCGCGCCCGCCGCTGAAAAAACCGTACGTCTTTTCCGCAGCGATCTTTCCGCGGCGGCCGGCCCGGTTTCCTATATCGGAGAGACAAGCGGCGAGACGGTGCTCGTCAGGGAGGATGAGACGACACGTCGCGCGGACGAGATCATCCGCGTCAGCGGCGACAGCATGGAGCCGACCTTTTATGACGGAGATCAGGTTTTTGTTCAGCATACAGACAGCCTGCGGGAAGGAGAGATCGGGATCTTTATCCACGGCCATGCCGGATATATCAAGGAGTACCGCCGCGACGGCCTGTACAGTCACAATCCGGCCTATCCGCCGATCCGCTTCTCAGAGAACGACTCCGTGCAATGCTTCGGCCGGGTTCTTGGCGTTTACCGCCCCTCGGGATCCGCAGACGGAAGCGGAGGAACGGGCGCGGACGAATAAACCGGAAGAAAAGGGAAATTTCATCTTCTTTTCACATAACTTTCTTCCTGTCATAAAATTGCAGGCGTAAACTTTCAGAATGGCGGACCGATGCGATGAAATCCGCCGCGGAGGATTTTTCCATGGGCAGAATGATCGGTATCGACCTCGGAACGACGAATTCCTGTATGGCTTTTTTGGAAAACGGGCACGCTGTGGTTATTCCGAACGCCGAGGGATCAAGAACCACTCCCTCGGTCGTCGCTTTCACAAAGAGCGGGGAACGGCTGGTCGGTCAGGCGGCGAAGCGACAGGCGGTCACCAATGCCTCCGGGACGTTCAGCTCCGTCAAACGGGAAATGGGTTCTGACAAGATCTATCAGGCCGGAGACAGAACCTTCCGTCCGCAGGAGCTGTCCGCCATGATCCTGCAGAAGCTCAGGACCGACGCGGAAAGCTATATCGGGGAGAAGGTTACGGACGCGGTCATCACCGTGCCGGCATATTTTACCGACGCGCAGCGTCAGGCCACAAGGGATGCCGGGGTAATCGCCGGTCTGAATGTGCTCCGGATTATCAACGAACCGACCTCCGCCGCGCTGGCCTACGGCTTTGACAGGTCGGAAGCCAGGAAAATCATGGTTTTTGATTTGGGCGGAGGCACGTTTGACGTATCCGTTCTGGAACTCGGCAGCGACATGATCGAGGTTCTGGCCACGGCGGGCAACAATCACCTCGGAGGAGATGATTTTGATCAGTGCGTGGTCGGCTTCCTGCTGGACGCTTTCCGCAGGGAGCACGGTATCGATCTGTCACGCGATCCCATGGCGATGCAGCGTCTGAGCGAAGCGGCGGAAAACGCGAAGAAGGAGCTGTCCGCCGCGGTTGAGACGAGTATTAATCTGCCTTTCCTGGCCCAGACTTCCTCCGGACCGAAGCATCTGGAAACGACCCTGACCCGGGCCCGGTTCGACGAACTGACTTCGCATCTGGTTGACGCGACGCGCGGCCCGGTCCAGCAGGCGCTCAGGGATTCCGGACTCACGGCCGGACAGATTGACCGGGTTCTTCTGGTCGGCGGGAGCACCCGGATTCCAGCCGTTCAGGACGCGGTCCGGAAGATGATGGGCAGGGAACCGTCGAGAGATATCAATCCGGACGAGTGCGTCGCGATGGGAGCGTGTCTGCAGGGCGGCGTTCTGACCGGCGCGGTGAACAGCCTTCTTCTGATCGACGTGACTCCGCTGTCGCTGGGAATTGAAACCATGGGAGACGTTTTTGCCCAGATCATTCCGAGAAACACACCGCTTCCATGCCATCATTCTCAGGTTTTCACGACCGCGGCGAATTTCCAGACCAGCGTTGAGATCAACGTTCTTCAGGGAGAACGCGGCGCGGCGTCCGGGAACAGATCCCTGGGCCGATTCCGCCTGGACGGGATCCGGCGCGCGCTGCGCGGCATTCCGCAGATTGAGGTCACCTTCTCCATCGATACAAACGGTATCGTTCAGGTCAGCGCCAGAGACCTGGGAACCAACCGCAGCCAGGAGATTACCATTACCGGCTCCGGCAACATGAGCCGGGAGGAGATCGAGCGCGCCATGCGCGACGCGGAGATTTACGCGGAAGAGGACAGACGGAAGCGGGAAGCGGGAAGAAGACCGGGAAGGTCCTCCGGATCAGGGAAAAAACCGGAAGACGACGGCGCCATGGACGCATAGGGGGAGGCCCATGTTCGGCTATATCGCTCCGAGAATGGAGCTTCTCAATGAAGCGCAGAAGAAACGCTATACATCCGTTTACTGCGGGCTGTGCCGCGGGCTGGGAGAAATCTCCGGCAGGAGCGGAAGAATCCTGCTGAGCCACGATATGACTTTTCTCGCCTTGCTTCTTTCATCGCTGCAGGAACCGAAGGAGGAGCAAAGCACATTCCGCTGCGCCGTTCATCCGGTGAAACCGAGATCCGTCGTCCGGAGCAGGGCCGTACAGTACGCCTCCGCCATGAACGTCCTCCTGATGGATCAGAAGCTTGAGGATCAGATTCTGGACGACGGGTCCCGTCTTGCAGCCGCTGAAAAGAAAAAACTCCGGCCGGCCGTGGAGCGGGCGGAGGCGGAATACCCGCGCCAGTCGAGGGAGATCCGGGAATCCCTGAAGGCGCTCTGGCTCGAGGAAAAATCGGAGCGGCCGGACGCCGACCGGCTGTGCAACCTTTGCGGGGAAATGCTCGGATCGGTTTTCTCTCCGGAATGGACGGATTCGTTCTGGACGCCGGCGCTGAAGAATCTCGGAAGAGGTCTTGGACGTTTCATCTACTGGATGGATGCCTGGGAGGATCTGCCGGCGGATCGGAAAAAAGGACGTTTCAATCCGCTGGACTGTCCGGAATACCGGGAGCGGGACGAGGAATTTGTACGCGCGGTTATGGAAATGCTGATCGCTGAGGCGGCGGAGCATTTTGAGACGCTTCCCCTTGAAAAGGATATTGATCTTCTGCGCAATGTGCTGTATAGTGGCGTCTGGCAGCGGTACGACGTGCTGAAAAAACGCAGGGGGAAGGGGGAGAAGGAATGACCCGTGATCCGTTTTCGGTGCTGGGGCTGTCTTCTTCGGCCACGGAGGACGAAATCAAATCAGCCTACCGGAAACTGGCCAAAAAGTACCACCCCGATCTGAACCCCGGCGACAAAGCCGCCGAGCAGAAGATGAAGGAAGTCAACGAAGCTTACGCGGAGGCGCTCCGGATCAAAAAAGGCGGAGGGACCTGGCAGTCCTCGTCCGGACCGTACGGCGGCTATTCCGGCCGGGCGGGATACTCCGGGAGTTCCGGCTATTCCGGTTATTCCGGTTATTCCGGGGATTCCGGGGATTCCGGCTATTCCGGCGGGTACGGATACGGTCCGTTCGGTCCGTTTTCCGGAAACGGACAGCAGACTCAGGGAAATCCTTTCGGGGGCTTTGGCTTCGATCCTTTTGAGGCTTTTTTCGGCTCAGGAGGTCAGACCCGTACGGAATTCCGTCCGCGCGGATACTCGAATCCCGAACTCCGCACGGTGGAAGACCATGTGCTGGCCAGGCGGTATCAGGACGCTCTGAATCTGCTGAACCGGATTACGGACCGCGGAGCGGACTGGCATGCCCTGTACGCAAAAACAGAATACGGTCTGGGGAACCGGGTGTCGGCGCTCGATCACGCGCGGAAAGCCGCTCAGATGGCTCCCGGGGACGACGACTATCAGCAGCTGCTCCGGACCGTGGAATCAGGCAGGCAGGAATATCAGAGGACGCAGCGGCAGGGATATGATTTTCAGTCGGCCGTCTGCTCCAATCCGCTGCTTACGTGCTGCGCCTGCAATATCCTGCTGAACTGCTGTCTGGGCGGCAGAATCGGGTTCTGCTGCTGATACGCGAAAGGAGAAAAAAGATGTCGTTCCTTGAGAAAATCAGAATTGCGCTTTCACGCTGGATGACCGGCCGCCACGGAGCGGATAATCTGGGTATGATGACGCTGTTTTCGGGCCTGGCGCTGTCCCTTATCGGCAGCTTTTCCGGGATCGGCCTGCTGAGCTTTCTCGGCCTGGCGCTTTATATAACGACCCTGTTCCGGATGCTCAGCCGAAACCGGCAGGCGAGGCTGAAGGAAAATCAGAAATATCTGGAACTGACGGGAAACGCCCGCACGAAATCCCGGCAGTTTTTTCTGCGAATGAGAAACAGGAGGGAATACAAGTACTTCAGGTGTCCGGGGTGCCGGCAGCTGCTGCGGCTGAAGCGCGGCTGCGGTGAAAAGGAGATCACCTGCGCGAAATGCGGCCGTCAGTTTCAGAAAAAAGCGTGAAAAAA
>ONXY01000071.1 GCA_900321945.1 uncultured Eubacteriales bacterium
AGGATCCGGCCTTTTTCGCGGGCCGCGCGGGAACCGTCTCATCCTTCCGCGCCGGAACTCCGTGCCTGTCCAGATATTCCAGAAACTCGAGCGTTTCCTCCTCCGGAGTTTTTTCCGGGACCGGCTCCGCCCGGCTGACCGGAGGAGCCGGCCGGCTCCTTTGGACGGTTTCCTTTTCGGGTGCCGGCTTTTCCGGCGTCAGGAGACTTTTCCTTCTGTCCCGTTCCGCCTCGCGCTTCTGTTTCGCGTTCGTTCTGGCTTTCATCTTCACCCCTCCCCCGTCGGCGCGGAGCGGGTCATTCCGCGAAAAGAATGCGCTGTTTCTCCGCGTCGACGGCGGCTTCGACACCGAAGGGCAGAATGCAGCGCGGCGCCGCGTGGCCGACGCTGAGATTGCATACGACGGGAAGATCCGGCCGGCCGATGACCTCCTTCAGCAGCCGCTTATACTCCTCCTCGTACGTCCCGTCCATCGGTTTCCCGGCCAGAACGCCGGATACCGCGTCGAACACGCCTTTTTCCTTCAGACAGATCAGCGCCTGCCGGTATTTCTCCGGCGAGGGCTTTTCCTCGCTGCTCTCCAGCAGCAGAATCCGTCCCTCCCATTCCTCCGCCGCCGGGAACAGCCGGTACTTTTCGCACAGCGCCGGCATATCCGCGTAGCGTTCCCTGTTGAACATGTCGTACAGGGTGTCGACGCATCCGCCGAGGATTTTTCCGGAGAACACGGGGCTGCCCTGGAGCAGCTCGAACCCGCCGTTCGGATGGGATACCCGCTCCGTGCCCGCCTGATCCGGCGTGAAACATGTTCTTTCCTCGTACCAGGTATCGCTGGGCGTCACTTCCCGGATCCGTCCCGTGGAAATCAGTTCCTCGAAATACTTCCTCGTATAGGGAAGCATCTCGGGAGCCAGCTCGCACACGTCCGGGAGAAAGGCCTGCCCGTAGAAGGAGCGGAGCCCGGCCCGGTGCAGCATGAAATGATTGACCGTCGTGTCGGAAAAGCCGAGAAAGATCTTGTCCGACGCCGCTTCGGCCAGCTCGTTGTGATCGAACAGGTACGGGAGCAGGCGGTAGGTGTCGTCCCCGCCGATGGCGCACAGGATCATGTCGATCTCCGGATCCCGGAACGCCGCGAGCAGATCCTCCGCCCTTTTCTCCGGATGCGCCGCCGTATATTCGATGCCCTTCAGCGCGTGGGGCATGAAGCGGACTTTCAGGCCGTACGCCTCCAGCCTCCGGATTCCGATCTCCGTCTCAAACCGTACGAAAGGCTCCCCCGCGATGCCGCTCGACAGGCTGACGATGCCGATTGTTCTGACCATTTTTCCTTCCTCCGTTCTCCCTTCCGGGTCCCTGTCCGCGGAAAAACGTTCTCACGGATCCGGGCTCCGGACCGCGGACAGCCCCTCCGTCTCCGCGTCCGGCAGGCCCTCCGCGGAAACGCGGAGCCGGAACGGTCCGGCCTCGTATCCGGAGCGGAGCGCCGCCGCCGCGCGGCCTCTGTACGTCGTCGTACGGGAATCCGTGTAATTCTCGTCCGTTACGGGGTTCGCCGATCCGAAAGCGGCCAGTTCCGCGCTGCCGGAAACCTCGGCTTTCAGGGAAACCGGTACGCCCGGCACCCGTACGCCGTTCCGGTCCCGGATCTCGATCCCGACATAAATCAGGTCGTGCCCGTCCGCCTTCATAACCGTCTTTTCGGGATGCAGAACGATCTCCGCGGGTTCTCCCGCGGTCGTCAGCCGGTCCCGGCTGATTTCCTTTCCTCCGCTGTAGCCGACGGCTTCGGCGGCGCCGGGCTCGTAGACCGTCTCAAAGCGCGCGGAGCGGGGCATCGGCCTTTCCGTCCCGACCTTCTTCCGCCCGATGGAGCGCCCGTTGACAAGCACTTCAACCTCCTCCGCTCCGGAAAAGACGACCAGTTCGACGGGTTTTCCCTCGTATCCGGGATACGTCCATTCCTCCCGCGCGGCGGGAAAGCCCCACATGGTCATGATCTCCGTTTTCCCGAAGGTGTCCGGGTGCATGGAAAAGAGCCGGGTTTCGCCGCTTCCCCAGACGACGCTTCTGTACGCCCCCTGCGGAAGCTTCTGTCCCGTGATGTCGAAGTCCGCGTCGCTGGCGGTCCGCCACGGGAAGGGCGAGGCGGTCTGCGGCATCAGCGCCCAGGGTCCCTTCCGGATCAGCGGATCGTCCGGCCCGACGTACGCCGCCTTGCCGATTCCCGCCTCGCCCAGATAGTCCCAGGCCGTCCAGGTGAAGTCGCCGATCACCCAGGGATGCGCCTCCACGAAGGGCCATCTGAATCCGATCTCCTTCGGGAAGTTTTCGGAACCCAGGATCACCCGCTCCGGGAACATTTCGTGGTCGCGCTCGTAAAGCTCCTCCATATAGTTGTACCCGACCACGTCCAGCCCGTTGGTGAAAGGCTCCGTCGCCGTCTCCCACAGGGTGGAGCCGAATCCGTTTCCGGCGTTCTGCTCCTGCCGCTGGCCTTTCGCCAGCGCGTCGTCCAGGCCGCTCCAGAGGGAGCAGATCCCGTTGCTGACGGGCCTCGTTCCGTCCAGGCGCCGGATCGTTTCCGCCAGCCGGGACGCCGCCGTGTATCCGTCCGAAAGGCCGCCGCGCTCCGGAATCTCGTTTCCCGTGGACCAGAGCAGTACCGAAGGATGCGACCGGTCCCGCTTTACGAAGGCGGTCAGATCCTCTTCCCAGTGCTCCGCGAAATGCTGGCTGTAGTCTCCCCCGCGCTTTCCCATGTTCCAGGCGTCGAACGCCTCGTCAAAGACGTACATGCCGGTCCGGTCGCACGCCTCGATCAGCGCCGCCGAGGGCGGGTTGTGCGCCGTGCGTACTGCGTTGAACCCGGCCTCCTTCAGTTTCCGGATCTTCCGCTCCTCGGCCCCGTACAGGGATACGGCGCCGAGCAGCCCGTTGTCGTGATGCAGGCATCCGCCCTTCAGCTTGACTTCCTTTCCGTTCACCCGCAGCCCCCGGACCGCGTCCGCCGTGACCGTGCGGATGCCGAACAGGACGGAATCCCCGTCGGTTTCGCCCGTTCCGGACGGTTCGAAATGGGTCCGGTATTCGCCCAGATTCCGGACGGCCGCCCGGACGCGGTACAGGTTCGGCTCCTCCGCGTCCCACAGTTTCGGGTTCTTCACGTTCAGCCGGATCCGGGCCGTCTCCCTTCCGCCGGCTCCGATGTAAATCACGCGGCGCGCCTTCGCGGCGGTGCCGCCCCCTTCCTCCTCCAGGAAGACGGTCACCTCCGCGAGCCGGTTCTCCGGCGAGGCGTTCTCCGTTTCCGCCTGAATCTCCAGGAAGGCGTACCCGTCCGCGATCTCCCGGGTAAAGGCGAAGATGCCGTCCGGAACGATATGCACCTTCGGACCGTGACAGAGCGTCACGCCCCGGTACAGACCGGACCCGGTATACCAGCGGGAGTTCGGCTGCATGCCGGTGTTCACGTTGACCGTGATGCGGTTTTCCTCCCCGAACGCCGCCAGGCGGGTCAGGTCGGCGTAAAACGGCGCGTACCCGTAGTGATGGCGCGCGGCCAGCGAACCGTTGATCTCCACCGCCGCGTTCATCATGACCCCGTCGAACTTCAGCCCGACGCACCCCGTCCTCCATTCCGCGGGAATCAGGACGTTCCGGGTATAGTTCGACTCGCCGCCGGTAAAGTACCCGCTGTCCGGCCCTGCCGGCGCGTCCGGTCTTACGGGCGTCCCGATCATGCCGTCGTGCGGCAGGTTCACTTCCGTCCCCGGATCCTCTTCCAGCTGTCCGACGGAATCCAGAAAACCCCTGCGGAAAACCCATTTTTCATCCAGCGCGGTCTGTTTCATCTTCTCCTCCTGTTCCGTCTCCGCGGACGCGCCGCGGGAAAGCGGGGGTTCCCGGGAAAACCGGCGCCGCCCCGCGTCACTCCCAGCTGATATGTTTCTCGGTCGTCCTCACGAAATCCGCCAGCGCCGCCGCGTCCGCCGCGCCGAACCGGTTCGGGACCGGGCTGTCGATATCCAGAACCGCCCGGATTTCCCCGTCCCCGCGGATCGGAATCACGATCTCAGAGGCCGACGCGCTGTCGCAGGCGATATGCCCGGGGAAAGCGTGCACGTCCGGAACGACCTGCATCCGGTTCTGTGCCGCGGCCGTGCCGCACACGCCCTTTCCGACCGGGATGTGAATGCAGGCGGGCTTTCCCTGAAAGGGTCCGACGACCAGCCGCCCGTCCCGGAGGAGATAGAACCCGGCCCAGTTGAGATCCGGCAGGGATTCCGCCAGCAGCGCGGAAAGATTGCTCATCGCCGCCGTATACCAGGGCTCCGCCTTCAGGATATCCTCCGCCTGGCGGAGCAGGATCTCCGTCTCCGCGCTGTCTCTCCGCGTCAGGATTTCCGGGGAGAACGGAAGGACCGTTCCCCTGTCGATCCAGTGGAGCGCCCCCGCGCACGCCGTACCGTCCGCTTTGATAAAGACCGCGCTCTCGTCCTCCATGGCGCAGACCGGCAGTTCCATGGAAATCCGCCGCAGCGTCTGCGCAAGTCCGTCTTCCTCCGTGCCGAAATGCGCCTTCACGGTCAGGTCGGCGAGCCCCAGGCCGTCGTAGGGTTCGGGGGATTCCCATACGTCGACGCACCGTTTTCCCATGTTCATGGCCCCGGCGCTCACGCCGAGGATGACCCCGCGGTTTTCCCGGATTTCGTCCGCGATCCCCTTTTCCCGGATCATCCGCATCTGATTCGTCGCATGCCCTCCCATCAGGAACACGCAGGAGGCCTCCCGGATCATCCTCCGCGCCTCCGCCGCCTCCGTCCGGGCGTCGATCACGCCGAACCGCGCGAATCCCATCCCGCGCTCCGCGAACATGCGGTGCATCCCGGCCGCGTCTTCGTCGTTTCTCCGGCCGTCCTCCGGCCACGCGCTGACAAAGGTCAGGCTCTCCCGGTCCGTCAGTTCCGTCCTGAGCCGCTCCGCGATTCCGTCGGGAAACCGGCGGTCCGGAAATCCGCTGAAAAAGCCCAGCATTCCGGCGTTCATATTCTTTCCCCTCCTGTCTCCGGAGCCCGGCGCCGCCCTCCGCCCCCTCGGCGGCCGCGGCCCGGCTCCGGCCCGGTCCTTGTCTCTTTCGGCCCGTCCTGGGCCTTTTCCTGCAGGCAGCTCCCTCCGCGGCGGAATTTTCCGGCGGTTTCTCCCGAAAAGCACGGTCCGAGCCGGGTACGTCCGGCCGTCGGAGGCCGGTCTCCCCCGGAAGGCCGGCTGAAAAAAGCCGCGCCGGCCCGGTTCCGTCTTTCGGAACAGGGCCGGCGCGGCCGCCGTCTTTTTTGCGTTTCCCCGCGGCTTTCAGCCTCAGAGCAGATTCCGCTGGATTTTTCCG
>ONXY01000015.1 GCA_900321945.1 uncultured Eubacteriales bacterium
CCGATCTTCTCCAGGCTGGCCGGAATCTTCAGGCTTTTGAGTGAGGAATAGCTCTTCTTCCCGCGCGACGTCTGATAACAGAGCGCCGCGCCTTCCGGATCCTGCATGAAGGCTTTTTCTCCGATGGACACCAGACCCTCCGGCAGCTTCAGTCCCGTCAGTCCGCAGTAGGCGAACGCCTGATCCCCGATGTGCGTCACGCCCGCCGGGATCTTCACGCTCTTCAGATTCTGCGATCCGCAGCAGAGCATATCCGGGATTTCCGTGATTCCCTTCGGCAGCGTCAGGGCCGTAAGTCCGGTAAATGCAAAAGCCTGTTTCCCGATCTTTACCGCCCGGTTCGGAATCTGAATCTTCTTCAGCCCGGAACTGCAGAAAGCCTTCTCCCCGATTTCCTCCAGATTCTTCCCCAGCTTGACGGACGTAAGAGCGCCGCAGCCGTAAAACGCTTCATTTCCGATCCGTTTCAGCCCGGATTTGGGCGTTTCCAGTTTCGCCAGTTCCTTACATCCGGAGAAAGCGCCGTCCGGGATTTCCGTGATTCCGTTCGGCAGGCTGATGCTCTTCAGGCTGACGCAGTCCCGGAAGCAGGCTTCTCCGATATATGTCACGCTCTTCGGAATCTTCAGTTCCGTCAGTGCCCCGCACCCGTCGAACGCGCGCGCTCCGATTGCAGTCAGCGTGGAGGGCAGCTGCACCCGGTTCAGCGTCTTCAGTCCGGCAAGCGCGCCTTCGGCGATTTCCTCGACGCCCTCCGGAATAATCAGTTCATAGACCGTTTCGTCAGGCTGATACAGCCCGGCCGTCAGCACCCGGTCCGCAGGAGCGGTTTTGGTTCCTTCCTGCCCCCACGTAAGATATGTTTTCCTTACGTTATACCGGAAGAGCTGGTCCGCCGTGCTGCCGGGATAGCATGTAATGATGATGGTATGAACCTGCCCGGCCGTTTTCTCCGCGTAGCAGTCCTTCCAGTTTTCCGGGTTGCCGCTGTCGTAGGAATAGCTTCCGCCGTTGGCCTGGATCTCTTCATAATGCGCCCTGTAATAATCCAGCGATCCGTCGTCGTATCCGAGGACGCCTCTGCCCAGCTCCGTCTGAGGACCCATGAACGTCACTCTCTCCGGGGCCTTGTCCCCGTTCGCGCTGAAGGCGCCGTTCCCGATCCGCGTCACGCCTGCGGGAATCGTCAGGTCTTTGATCTGATGTGAATGGAACGCTTTTTCACCGATCACCCGGAGGCTTTCCGGGAAGGAGACGGACGTCAGGCCGCAGTTTCTGAACGCTCCGTTCCCGATTTCCCGCAGCTCGGACGGCAGTTTCACCGTTTTCAGGAAACTGCATCCGTCAAAGGTTCCCTCCTCGATAACCGTCACGCCCTCGGGAATGATAATCTCCTTCAGGCCCGTATTGCTGAACGCTCCCGCTCCGATCCGCTCCAGACCCGCCGGCAGAATGATCTTTTCCAGACCGCGCATTCCGCTGAAGGCAGACTCTTCAATCACCTTCACCGTATCCGGAACGGTTGCCTGCCGGACGGTGTCCGCGCCGCTGCCGTTTCCTTCCCGGATCACCGTCACCGGATATCCGTCAACCTCGGCGGGGAATTCCAGCGTTTCCGTATTCGGAAAATCCGCAATCGCCGCGGTCTGATCCGTCAGGAGATAGTAGTGCCATTTTCCGGTTCCGTCCAGTTTTTCCGGTCCCAGGTACCAGTCCCCGGCAGTCTGAACCTCCCCGTCCGGAAGCGTAATTTCCTCCGCCGCCGTCTTCATGAACGCTTTCGGGCCGATTCCGGTGATTGTGGACGGAAGCCGGACGGTCTTCAGGCTCCCGCAGCCGTAGAACGCTTTTTCCCCAATCGTTTCAAGGCCTTCCGGCAAGACAAGACTTTCCATCCAGCCGCAGCTTTCAAAAGCGCTGCCGCCGATCTCCCGAACCCCGTGACCGCCGAGGTTTTCCGGAATCACGAAATCAGCGTCGCCGTATCCGTAAAGAATAACCGCTCCGCCATCCTGCCGGACGAGATATTCAAATCCGTCCGCGTATGAACTCATAACCATCCCGGAAGCGTATCGGCCTTCCCGGCGGTATGCTTCCAGACTCAGCGTCATCAGGTCGGTTCCGTCGGGCAGCGTCAGGCTGTCGGTCCCGACAGCGCTGAAGGCGCCCGTTCCGATACTGTCCGCTGTCAGTCCCGCCGGAAGGTTTACTCCGTTCAGCGAATAGCAGGAGCTGAAAGCGCCCCGGCCGATGCTGACAAGGCTTTCCGGAAGCTGCAGGCGCCCGAGCTCCGTCATATAGCTGAACGCGTAATCCCCGATTCTCCCGACGCCCTCTTCGATGACCAGGGTTTTGACCTGAACGGAGCCGGATCTCTCCAGCGCCCGGCTGCCGACCTCCGCGACCGGATACCCGTCCAGAACAGCCGGAATGACCAGCTCCTCCCGGATCGCTATGATCTTCTGAATTTCGGCCCGGCCTTCTTTCAGAACATAACGGAAAGCTGCGTTTTCCGTCTTTGCGATAACGCTGCCCTCTTCCCTTCCTTCCTCAAGCAGTCTGATCCGGGCCTCCGCTTCCTCCTGTTCCCTGCGGACGGCCATGGCGCTTTTCGGGGCGTCTCCGACGACGGCGGCTTTTTCGGTGTCGTCGGAAGCGTGAACGGTTATCGTATACTTCTGTTCATACCCGCTGTTGATATATACCGCCAGCGTCAGCTGATAATCCCCGGGTATTTTGGCCGTAAACTGCCGCCAGTATTGCAGTCTGTAGGCGTCCGTTTCGATATCCCCGGTGTTTCCGTCCGTGATGCTGCAGGAATACTCATAAGCCGGCTCCGTCCTGATGAACGCCCGTTCCTCATACAGTCCCGGAATGTCCGCGGGTTCACCCG
>ONXY01000464.1 GCA_900321945.1 uncultured Eubacteriales bacterium
CAGGGAGAAAAAGGCATGGTTTTTCTGCCTTTCCTCCGCAGCTGAGATGCTGGCTTCCTCCCTTTTCCAGGTACGCAGGACGGCGGTCACGGCGGAGATATGCTCCGCGGAAGCGCCGGAGCTCCAGCCGAGATTCGCAGCCCTGCGCCTGAACGTGGCATCGGAGAGGCTGGACGCGATCACGGTGGCGTTCACGGGCGTATCCAGGGGACAGGCCGACAAGCTGTTCGCGGCGCGGAAGGTATTCGTGAACAGCCGGGAAACGACGGACAGGAGTACGCGGCTGAGAGAGGGCGACCTGCTTTCCGTCCGCGGCTTCGGCAAAGCCGTTTATGACGGAATCGAATATGAAACAAAGAAAAACAGGCTTTGGGTCAGCCTTCGGAAGTATATATGACAGAAATGACAGAACCCCGGACTCCAGAGAAGGGAGCCGGGGTTCCTCTATAGCCTTCGGGCCTTCCGGTGCCTGCCGGCCGGAGCTGTTTGCGGCTCGGCACCCGGTCCGGGCGGACGACGGAGATCAGACCAGGTCGAGAGAGTGTTCCGCACCGTCGATACCGGTCAGCGAAAGCCTGAGCGTATGCCGGCCGGCAGGAAGGGTATGCAGCGCATCCCGGCTGAGAACCAGCAGGAATATGCCGTTCCCGCAGTCTGAGACGGAATAATCCCTGCCGGAAGCCAGAGCCTGATCATCCAGGCACACGGCCGTGAGGAAAGTGGCGGAGGTTCGCACATACACGCGGAACGAGGTGTCCGCGGAGAGGCTGAAACGCCATCCCGCCGGGGAATACATGAGCACGTCCTCCCGGACCATCCGGGCTTTGATCACATCGTACAGTCCGGGCTCCGACGACCGGGCGGAGGACGCTTTCCGCTCCGGCTTTGCTTCAGGCTGTTTCTCCTTCCGCTCAGGCTTTGGCCGGTCGGGATTGTTGCCCAGCCAGAACAGCCAGTCGATGGAGGCGTAGACAGAATCCGCGTACCAGATGGTCCAACGCGTGGAATTATTCACGTCATCCAGTGCCAGCCGGTAGACGGTAAGGGTGTCCGGCGCCTGTGCCGCTGTCCGGGCAGGATTCGGAGCCCCGCTGCCGCCCGGCGCGTCATTGTCCGAATCCGACAGGATAATGGCTTTGTAGCGGCCGGCAGCGTCGGGGACCGTTTCGTCCAGGACCAGGCCGACCGCGGTGAGCCAGTGGGCCAGGGAATTGCCGATGCCGTGAAGCAGGACGCCGAAGGAGGCTTCCGCCTGATTTTCCAGAAGGGAAAGGTTGCTGTAGTCAGCGGACAGGCTGACCAGGGCACCCTCATAATCCGCATCCGGAAGGAGCCCCTCCGGAGTTCCGGTCAGCTGTGACGCTCCGGCGGAGCCGGCGTACGGATAGGAACCATCCATAAAGACGCTCACCGCGCCGTCGGGGACCCCGTTTTCATCCGTGAAGATACCCCGGAAATAATCAAACACCTCGTCCACGTTCCCGAAGGTTTTGCCGGTGGCGGGATTGACCGCGCACTGCGCGTAGCCGGAAGACCAGAGCATATTGGCTGCCGTGGCAGCCCAGCACATCATGCTGTCGTAATCGCTGAGAGTAATGCTGTATTTTTCAGCGTCCGGCAGGCCGGGAATCCGGATGGTCAGGGATTGCCTGTCAGCAGACAGGGTCATGCCGAGCCCCTGCTCCATTTCCGAAATCAGCTCGTCCCGGCTCTCTTCGGGCACGCCGTTAACAATTACCGTCAGGCGCTCGCCGGAATCGACGGTGACGGTGACGGAACCGGAAGCCATGCTGTCCGCGGCAGGGACGGAAGCCCCGCCGGCAGTTTCGGTTTCCGGAGTATCCCCGGTGTCCGGATCAGGGTTTTCTTCCCCGGGGAGGACTTCCGCCTCCGTGGGGTCAGCTGTTTCCGCAGGGATGAGGTCCCCGGACGGATTCGTTTCCACAACCGGCGGGATCTCATCCGTGGAAGGGGCGTTCTCCTCAGGGACGCCTTCCGGGGAAACGGCGACGGTGTCGGGACCGGTTCCGTCCGCCGGCGGATCCTCCGCCGGGGAGACGGATCCTGTATCAGGAAGGCTTTCCACAGCGGGAGAAGGTTCCCCGGAAGGAACGGTCTCCGCTCCGGGAACGGAAGTTGGGTCGGAAACGCTTTCCGGGACCGGAGCAGAACCCGGTTCAGGGGCGATCAGCACGGCCGGCCCGGTTTCCGCGGCATACGCGGGCGACGGCGCCGGAACGGCTTCGGAAGCAGGGGAGACATCTTCCGCGGGAGCGGCTTCTGCCCCGCAAAGTTCCCCGGGGCTGGCCTCAGCGGGGGTTTCGAATTCCGCACAGACCGGCGCAGGAACAGAAATGGACAGAGAAAGGACCAGAAGCAGGGCTATCCATTTCCGGGATTTTTTCATTTCTTCAACGTTCCTTTCTCCCGGTTTCCTTCGGATCATGCGGATCAGACCGCGGAATGGCCTGCCGGGTTCAGACCATTATACCATGAAAGCAGGAG
>ONXY01000083.1 GCA_900321945.1 uncultured Eubacteriales bacterium
CGCCGATGAGGTCGACGGTCAGGACGGCGGGATCGAATTCCGGCCCGGCGTAGCCCAGCGCGCAGAGCACCCGGCCGCAGTTGGCGTCCCGGCCGTAGATCATGGCCTTGACCAGGCTGGAGCCAACCACGGAGCGGGCCAGCAGCCGGGCGTTCTCCTTCGTGTCCGCGTGCGTGACGCGGGTCTCGATCAGGTGGGTCGCCCCCTCCCCGTCCGCCGCCATCCGGACCGCCAGCTCCCGGCAGACCGTGAACAGCGCCTCGGTGAACAGGGCGTAGCTTTCGTCCTCCTCCGTGATCGGGCGGTTTCCGGCCAGGCCGTCCGCCAGGAGCAGCAGCGTGTCGTTGGTGCTGGTGTCCCCGTCCACGGAAATCATGTTGAAGGTGTCCTTCACGACCGTGCTGACGGCCTTCTGCAGCAGCGCCGGATCCACGGAGCAGTCCGTGCCCAGGTAGGCCAGCATGGTGCACATGTTCGGATGGATCATGCCGGAGCCCTTGCTCATCCCGCCCAGCCGGACGGTGACCGTCCCGTCCCCGGAGGCGGCCGGCAGGTCGAACTCCACGGCGGTCTCCTTGTTGACCGTGTCGGTGGTCATGATGGCCCTGCTGGCGTCGGTCCCCGCCTCTTCGGAGGCGGACAGCGTCCCGGCCATGGCTTCCACGCCGGCCATGATCCGGTCCTCCGGCAGGTTCGGCCCGATCACGCCCGTGGAGCCCAGCAGCACGCTGTCGGCGGGGATTCCGAGAACCTCCGCGGCGCGGGCCGCGGTCTCCCGGCACAGCCGCATTCCTTCCTCCCCGGTGCCGGCGTTGGCGATCCCGGTGTTGACCACCACCGCGCGGACCGGTTTCCCGGCGTGTACGATATCCATGTCCCACAGAACCGGGGCCGCCTTGACCCGGTTGGAGGTAAAGGTCCCGGCCGCGGCGCAGGGCGTCTCCGTGAACACCAGCGCCATGTCCTTTCTGTTCCGGTACTTGATTCCCGCCTCGCAGCTGGCCGCGAGGAAACCCTTCGCCGCCGTGATTCCGCCTTTACATTTCCTGATTTTCATTTTCCACCCCGATAAACCGCGTGATGTTTTTTTCGTTGAGCACAAACTCATAATAATTCACGTCCGTTTTCCGCGTCCAGCCGATCTGCTTCCAGAACGCGTTGCCCGCGTCGTTGCGGGCGAAGGCGATCAGGGAAACCTTGTTGATGCCCATCCGGCGCAGCTGGTGCATGCAGAAGCCGACCATCCGGGTGCCGATCCCCCGCCGGCGGTACGCCTCGGCGACGCAGACGTGGTACAGCGCGCCCTGCCGCCCGTCCGACCCGCAGAGAATCGAGCCGACGATCCGCCCGTCGGCGCGGGCCACTACGCTTGTGGTCGGATTGCGCCGGATGAAGCGCTCGACGTCCTCCCTGGAGTCGTCCAGCGCGCGGATGCCGAAGCCGCGGATGGTCAGCCAGAGCGCGCGGACCTCCTCGTAATCCTCCGGCGTCATCGGCACGATCCCGACCTTCAGCAGCTCCTTTTCCTTCGCCATGGGCGTCACTTCACCAGTCCTTCCGTCTCGTCCGCTCCGAGCGCGATGTTCATGTTCTGGATCGCGGCCCCGGAGGCGCCCTTCCCCAGGTTGTCGAACCGGGCGATCACGTTCATGCGCTCGTCGTTTCCCTCCGCCGTGATCTCCATGCAGTCCCTTCCGGCGAAGGCGGCGGAGGACAGGAACCCGCCCTCTCCGGCGTCCCGTACGAAGCGGATCAGCGGGCCGTCCCCGTAGAATTCCTCATAGGCGCGCCGGACGTCCCCGGGCGTTCCGCTGATCTGGGAGGCGTGCAGTCCCACGATGACCTCCATCCCCGCGTAGCAGGGAACGACGATGGGATTGAACACCGGGGTCTTTTCCAGCCCCGCGCAGACGGCCGTGATCTCCGGCAGATGCTTGTGCTTCTGTCCCAGGGCGTACAGGCGGCCGCCGGCCAGCAGCGGGGAGGCCTCCTCCCCCTCGTAGTCCGCGATCATCTTCTTCCCGCCCCCGGAGTATCCGGTCAGGGACGTGCAGGTCAGCTCCGCGTCCGGGCGGAGCAGCCCGCTGTGCAGCAGCGGATACAGCAGCGCGATCACGCCGCTGGCGTGGCATCCGGGATTCGCGATTCTCCGCGCGTTCCGGATTTTCTCCCTCTGCCCCGGCAGCTCCGGCATCCCGTAGCACCAGGCCGGATCGGTCCGGTGCGCCGTGGACGTGTCGATCACCACCGTGCGGTCGTTCCGGATCATGGAGACCGCCTCGGCCGCCGCGTCGTCCGGCAGGCAGAGAAAAGCGACGTCCGCGCTGTTCAGCATCTCCGCCCGGGCGGCGGGATCCCGCCGCTTTTCATCCGGCAGCGTCAGCAGCCTGATATCCTTCCGGTCCCGGAGCCGCTCCGCCAGGCGCAGGCCCGTGGTGCCGGATTTTCCGTCGATGAAGACGCTGGTCATGCTTCCGCGCTCCTCTTCCCCCGGAAGCGGACTCCCGGGAATTTTGTTCATTATAACGCTGCCGGGCGAAATGTCAAGAGGAAAATGCAACTTTATACATTATAAACGCATAAAAATGCATTCCTGGATTCCCGCCGCGGGGAAGTGCATGATAAAAACTGGATTTTTCACCGGGATAAAGGTATAATACCGGCGAATCGCCGCGGAGGGGCCGTCCGCCGGTCGTTCCGGAAAGGCCGGCTCCGCGGGCCTGAAAAAAGAGTTCCGGGAGGAGAAAAAAATGAAACGGATCGTCTGTCTGACCCTCGCGCTGCTGCTCGCCGCGCCGTTCTGCGGCGCGCTGGCCGAAAACGTCTTTACGACCGCGTATTTCACGATGACCCTGCCGGACGGCTGGGAAATCGACACCGAAGACCTGGACAAGGCTTCCTCCGACGGGGTCGAGGCGCTCGGCTACTTCGGCGACGACGGGGAGGTCGGTCTGGTCGCCGGCGCGTATCTTGTTTTCTATGACGAGCTGAAAAACGTCTCCCTGTGGAACGCCGACGAGGAGGAGCTTCAGGAGTACGCGGAGATTCTGATGGAAGAGCTCGCGGAGGACAATCCCGAGTGGATCGGCACCCTCTCGGCCGGCAGCGTCCCGTTCATCCTGATCCGGGGAACGGACTCGGACGGCGAATACCTCTACGCGGACACGGTCACCAACGGCTATTCCGTCCAGTTCGAGGTGCGCGTGACGGACACGGACGGCGAAAAAACCTATCCCATGACCGACGAGTACGTGGAACGGTTTGAGGAGGTTCTGTCCACCTTCGTCCCCGTCGCCTGATTTTTTCCGTCTCCGGATATTTCCGGATAAGGGAGGATACCGTTTTGAAAAGACTTCTTCCGCTGCTTCTCGCGCTTCTGACCGCCTTCGCGCCGGCGTCCGGCCGGCTTCCGCGCGCGCTCGCGGAGGAGAATGATCTGACGGTCCTGGTTTACCTCTGCGGTTCGGATCTGGAAGCTGAGAACGGCCAGGCCACCGACGACATCCGGGAGATGGTCTCCTCCGGGGTCGGAGGCTCCGGCCGGGTCTCGGTTCTCCTCGCCACGGGCGGCGCCTCGGAGTGGCAGCGCTACGGCATATCGGACCGCAGCGTGCAGTACTACCGTCTGGGCGCCTCGGGGCCGGAGCTGATGAAGGACGCCGGACGGCGCAGCATGGGCGACGCGGCCACCCTGAGCGGCTTCCTGAGCTGGGGTCTTTCCGCCGCCCCCGCGGAGCGGGTGATCCTGATCCTCTGGGATCACGGCGGCGGGCCCGTTTTCGGCCTGTGCACCGACCAGAACTTTTCGGACGACAGCCTGACCCTTTCCGAGCTGCGCGCCGGCCTGGCGGACGGCCTGAACGGAAGGAAGCTGGATATCGTCGGATTCGACTGCTGCCTGATGAACTGCCTGGACGTTTGCGCGGATCTGACCGGCGTCGCGGATTACGCCGTGCTGAGCCAGGAGATGGTCAGCGGCACCGGCCTGGATTACGACGCGTGGATGAAACCCCTCGCGGAGAATCCGTCCCTGCCTTCCGAACAGATCGCCGTGTCCATGGCGGAAACCTATGTGGCGGAGAATTCGCGGGGCCGGGACGCCGGCACCGCCACCATGTCCGTGATCTCCACGGCCATGATGCCCGCGGTGACGGCCGCCGCGGAAGCGTTCTGCGCCTCCCTGGCCGGGGAGGTGGAGAGCAATCTGTCCGGCGTCGTGCGCCTGCGCGCGAAGCTGACCTCCTTCGGGGAGTTTATGGATTCCGACGCTTCCGATCTGGTGGACGTGGAAAGCATGTGCGACGTGTTCTCGGCGCTGCTGCCGGATGAATGCGCGGCCCTGAAGCAGGCGGCCCGGGAGGCGGTGGTCTTCAACCG
>ONXY01000458.1 GCA_900321945.1 uncultured Eubacteriales bacterium
CGACAAGAACACCTTCTTCAGCGACGTCCGGACCCTCGGAGTGCTGCCGCGGAAGACCTTTTCCATGGGAGAGGCGGATCAGAAGCGTTTCTACATGGAAGCCAGAAAAATCTGAATCCGGATACGGCGCGGGGCTGCCTCTTCTGTGAGGCAGCCCCGCGTTTTTTGCTGTCAGCCGTTCCACGCGCCGAAGGGGCCCGGAAGCACCGCGCCCTCCGGATGCGGCGTCCCGGTCCGGTCGCAGGAGACCAGCGGATCCGGCGTCACCGGCCGGATATCCTCCGTCGTCCAGGCCATCTTCAGGTTCTCAAGCATGCCGCGCGGCGCGAAAGGCTTCTCCGCGCAGGGAGCGAAACGGACCGCGCCGGACGCCCCGTCCAGGCTCAGATCCATCCAGGCGTTCTGCCCTTCCCTGTCGAACCCGTAGAACTCCTGCCAGGCCGGAAGATTCAGGCAGTTTTCCGGCTCCGGATACATGACCCGCAGATATCCTCCGGTCATCCTGACGTACAGATTGCCTTCCGCCCGGTTGTCCGCGGTGGGGAAGCAGACCGCCGCCTCGCCGCAGTCGTAGAAAATGTTGTTCGTCACCACCGCCTTCCGGGAGGTGCCGCCCCGGTCGAAGCCGCTCATGCGGAAGGGTACGGGCTTCGCGTAGTACCCGCCGTAGCGGCAGCGTCCGATCAGGTTGTGGGAGATGTGCAGGCGGTCGGTTCCCTCGGCATAAACGGCGTAGCCGTTGACCGTATCGTTCTCCCGCAGCCTGTACCAGCCTGAGGAACCCGGCTCGACGGGGACCGCGGCCGGGTCGAAGCGTCCCTCCACGTTCCAGATGATGTTGTTGTCGATCAGGTTGACGCCGTCCCGGGTGCATTCGATGAAGATCGCTTCCCGCTGCTGAATCCCGTTCAGGAACAGATTACAGGTGATCCGGTTGTTGACGTTCCCGCAGTCCAGCCAGAGGTGGTCCGCACGAAGGGTGTCCCGGAACACGTTTCCGCGGATCAGGCCGTTTACGCTGTTGTGCAGCTTGACCGCGCCCGCCTCCCAGGAAAGCTCCATCCGCTGCCAGCCGGTTCCGCTGATCACGTTGTTCTCAATCAGCATCTCCTCCGCGAACAGCCCGGCGATTCCGCAGACGCCGGCGTCCCGGATCTCGCAGCCCCGGATCACGGACCGGCCGATGATTTCCCCCGGGAAATGCTCGTGATGCCAGCACTCGTTCCCCACGTCGATCCCCACGCCGTTGGACCAGTCGATCACGCAGTCCTCGATAATCCAGTGATGCCCGCGGTACGCGGATATCGCGCCGCGCTGAGGAACCGGCGCGCCGGTGGCCGCGTGAGCGCAGGTCAGGCCCTTTACCCGGATAAAGGACAGGAACGGCTCCTCCGGCGCGAAGCACTGCTCGCGGACCGTCAGCTCGATCCGGTGATCCCGGGGGTCTTCATCCCCCGGAAGGCGGAAATGAACGGTCTGCCCGTTATGCTCCACCCAGTACGTGCCGTCCTCCTTCCCCATGCCCTCGTACAGGGGAACCTGCTTCAGCGGCTTTCCGTCGCAGAACACGCATCCGCGGCGGTTGAGGTAGGGCGTCATGTCCGTTTTCGCGTACTCGATAAACAGGCGGTCGTGCAGAATATTGACCGCGCAGAAGGGATTGTAGCCCCGGAACATATCCGGATCCAGCCGGTGGGCGAAAATACGCGCCCCGTCCGGAGCGGCCTCCTGCCCGAAGCCTCTCAGCCGCCAGCCCGTGCTGGGAGCGAAGGAACGGATCTCTTCCGAGGCGGATATGACGACGGGCCCGTCCCCGTATGCCTCATAGCTGATCATATGCTCCGGATCCGTCCCGCCCCTCCGGGGACGCACGCACTCCCGGTAAGTGCCGGCGTGAATCCGGACCCGCGTCCCCGGCTCCGCCAGGTCGGCGGCCCGCTGGATCGTCTTCAGCGGGCGCTCCGCGCTTCCGTCGTTCTGATCGGAGGCGGCAGGAACCTCCCCGCCGACGTACAGGGTCCGGGCGTATTTGCAGTCCTTTTCCCAGAAGGCATACGGAGTTCCGTCCGGCAGCAGCGCCGTCAGATCCTCCGCCGGCCGCCCGGCCGCGCCTTCCGGTTTCGCGTTTTCCGGGCTTTTCCCGGTATGTCGTGTTTCTGTCATGTTTCATTTCTCCTTTTTCGGATCTGTCCGGCAGGTTTGTCCGTTCCGTGAAGACGCGGCCGGATGCCGGGCAAAAACTCCCGCGGGGAAAAAGCCGCTCCGGAGCGTCCGGCGGCGCTCCGGAGGGTTGACACCGCTTCTTCCGGAACATATACTGAATGATCGGAGGGCTGATACGAAAGATGAAATCATGGATTTATGAGACCCACCTGCACACTTCCCCGGCCAGCGCCTGTTCCGACACCCGCGGCCGGGATTATATCGCGCCGTACATGGACGCCGGATACGCGGGCGTCATCGTGACGGATCATTTCTGGGGCGGCAACTGCGGCATCGACCGGTCTCTGCCCTGGAGGGAGTTCGTGAATCAGTTCTGCGCAGGATATGAAGATACGCTGAACGAGGGAATCCGGCGCGGATTCCCGGTATATTTCGGCTGGGAGGAGACCTTCGAGGGGGACGACTATCTGGTATACGGTCTGGACAAGGGCTGGCTGCTGGAACACCCGGAAGTGGTTTCCTGGACCCGGAAGGAACAGTTTGAACAGGTGCACGCGTACGGCGGCTGCGTCGTGCACGCGCATCCCTTCCGGGCGGCGCACTACATCCACGCCATCCATCTGGCGCCGGAGCTGGCGGACGGGGTGGAGGGCTTCAACGCGGGAAACGCGGAAAAATGGAACATCTTGGGCATGCGCTACGCGCGCCTGACCGGCCTTCCCGTAACCGCGGGCTCGGACAACCATCACGCGGACCGGATGGGCCCGCACAACCTGGCGGGCGTTGCTTTCAGCCGTCCTCTGAATTCCCTGGACGACTACATTCAGGCCGTTCTGCGCCGGGAGCCCTTCGACGCGCGGTATCCGGGCGTCCTGCCCGAATGGACGGAGGACGTGGAGGCGGATCTGCCAGTTTACCTGCTGGACCGGGAGGAAAAGTACACCCTCATCGACGCTGGCGCGCTGCTGCGCGGCGCGCGGAAAAACGGCTGAGCCGCGGACGGCCCGGCGCAGGCGCCCCGAGTCAGTATTCCGTCGGCGGGATCTCCCTGATCCCGTAGGCGTCCATAAACGCCTTCAGATCCTCCGGCGTACGGATCAGCATCATCTCCGTGTATTTCCCGGTGGCCAGATCCTTAAAGCCGGCCGTGGTTTCCCCGGTGCAGATGCTCTTATGCAGCACGGGCTGGCGGACGGACGGATCGTAAGCCGGCGCTTTCTCTTTCCTGTGAAACAGACGCATTCCCGTAAACCTCCTTTACAGACGGAACGCCGGACCGCTCTCCCCGGAATCGGGGGAACGGTCCGGCGTTTTCCTATCTCGCTCTTTCGCCCAGGTAGGCCTCCTGAATGGCCTCGCTGGCCAGCAGTTCCTGCCCGGTTCCGCTCATGGTGATACGGCCGGTTTCCAGCACATAGGCGTAATCGCAGGCGTGCAGCGCGGCGTTGGCGTTCTGCTCGATCAGAAGCACCGTCATGCCCGTGCTCTTCAGCCGCTGAATAATCCGGAAAATGTCCTTCACGACCAGCGGCGCGAGGCCCAGGGAGGGCTCGTCCATCATGATCAGCTTCGGACGGGTCATCATCGCCCGGCCCACAGCCAGCATCTGCTGCTCGCCGCCGGACAGCGTCCCGGCCAGCTGCCAGGAACGTTCCTTCAGCCGCGGGAAAAGCTCGTACACATAGGCGATATCCTGCCCGATCACTTCCGTGTCTTTCCGGAGGTAGGCTCCGATGCGCAGGTTTTCGAGAACCGTCAGATTCGGAAACACCCGCCGCCCTTCCGGCACCATGGCGATCCCCGTTTCCACGATCTTCTGGGTTCCGTAATCGGTGATATCCCGGCCCTCGAAATACACCCGGCCTTCCTTCGGCCTCACCAGCCCGGAAATGGTCCGGAGGGAGGTGCTTTTCCCCGCGCCGTTGGCGCCGATCAGGGTCACGATCTGGCCCTGTTCCACGTCAAAGGAGATCCCCTTCAGGGCCTCGATACCGCCGTAGCTGACCACCAGGTTTGTCACTTTCAGCAGACTCATTCCTCATCCACCCCCAGATACGCGGCGATCACCACGGGATTCTGCTGAACCTCTTCCGGCGTGCCGTTGGCGATGGGCTTTCCGAAGTCCAGCACATAGATCCGGTCCGAAATATCCATGACCAGGTTCATGTGATGCTCGATCATGAAGACGGTCAGATTGAACTCATTCTTGATCCGCACGATGAACTCCCCGAGCTCGCGTGTTTCCTGGGGATTCATTCCCGCCGCCGGCTCGTCCAGCAGCAGAAGCGACGGATCCGTGGCCAGGGCCCGGGCGATCTCCAGCAGGCGCTGTTTTCCGTAGGGAAGGCTGGTGGCTTTTTCCTCCGCCACGTCCGTGAGCCCCACGGTCTCCAGCAGCTTCCAGGCTTTCTCCCGGTTCTTTTTCTCCTCCTCCGCGTTCAGGTGAAGCATCTGGGTGAGCAGGCCGCTCTTCCGGCGCAGATGCATGGCGGTCATGACGTTTTCAAACACCGTCATGCCGGAGAACAGACGGATGTTCTGGAAGGTGCGGGCGATGCCCAGCTGCGTGATCCTGTCCGGCGTATGATGCAGACGGGTGGATCCGATCTCCTGATCCCGGAAAAAGATCCGGCCGCCGGTCGGCTGGTATACGGAGGTCACGCAGTTGAAGGCCGTCGTCTTCCCGGCGCCGTTGGGCCCGATCAGCGCGACGATCTCGCCCTGGTCGATATGCATGGAGAAATCGTTCACGGCGATTACGCCGCCGAACTGCATGGTCAGATGCTCCAGCTTCAGCACGGGGGTTCCGGAGGTTTCCATATCCGGCACGGTCTGAATGCTCGTCTCGCTCATTTGACAGCCGCCTCCTTATGCTTTTTGCGGAAGAGGTCCGGCAGCTCTCTCGTGCCCATGATGCCCCTCCTGAAGAACAGCACGACCACCATGATGATGATGGAGAATACCACCAGGCGGAAGCCGTTCCGGAGCAGCGGCACCTCAAAGGATCCGATCATCTGTTTCTCGTCCAGGAAGCGCAGCCACCACTCGCTGGCCGCCACGAACAGGAACGAGCTGAAGATGCTGCCTGTGACCGATCCCACGCCTCCGATGACCACGATCAGCAGAATCTCATAGGTCATGGCCGTGGTAAAGAACTTCGCCTGCACGGTGGTCTGATACATGGCCAGCATGGCGCCGCCGATGCCCGCGAAGAAGGAGGAAATGCAGAAGGCCAGGCGCTTGTGATGGGCCAGGTTGATCCCCATGGCCTCCGCGGCGATCTCGTCGTCCCGGATCGACTTCAGCGCCCTGCCGTATCCGGAATTCAGCAGCAGTACGATCAGCCCGATGCAGACGCCGGCGATCAGGAAGGGGACCAGCGTGGACAGGTACACCGTCACGTTGCCCTCCGCGTCCCGCAGATTGAAATCGTTGAAATTCGGGAAGAGCCGGAGCATGTTGGAACCGTTGGTGATCGGTCCCATGGGGCCCCACTGCACGATGACCCGGATAATCTCCGCGAAGCCCAGCGTCGCGATCGCCAGGTAGTCGCTCTTGAGGCGAAGCACGGGCAGACCGATCAGGAAGGCGAAGAACGCCGCCGCGAGCCCGGCCATCACCAGCGCGGCCACCACGGGCACCGTGAACTGAATGGCTCCGCCTTCATAATACTGGTAGACCACCGGCCGGTCCGCCACGGGAATGGTGAAAATACCGTACACATAGGCGCCGATCAGCATAAAGCCCGCCTGGCCGAGGGAAAAGATCCCCGTAAAACCGTTCAGCAGGTTCATGCTCACCGCCACCAGGGCATAGGTGGCGCCCTTTTTCAGCACGGTGAAAAGCATGGAGGTGGCGGGCAGGAACTGCTCCGCCGCGAACACGCCGGCGTAGATCACGGCGATGATGACCCAGGTAATCAGCGCGGGAAATCCTGATTTTTTCTTCATCTTCCTCACCTCACACCTTGTCCGTGGTCTTCTCGCCGAAGAGCCCGGTGGGCTTCACCACCAGAATGATAATCAGCAGCGCGAAGGTGAACGCGTCCGAGAAAATCGCGAGGCCGAGAGGCTTGGTAATCAGCCCGGCCTTGAAAAGAATCACGTCCAGCCCCTTGATCAGGTTCTCCATGATTCCGATAATAAAAGCGCCCAGCATTGCCCCGGGAACGGATCCGATGCCGCCGAACACCGCCGCCACGAACGCCTTCAGGCCGGGCATGGCGCCAACCGTGGGCGTGACGGTGGAATAGTTGGTGAAGTACAGCATGGAGCCCACCGCCGCCAGGCCGGAGCCGATGACGAACGTCATGGAAATAACGGAATTGATGCGGATGCCCATGAGCTGGCTGGTTTCAAAATCGTGGCTCACGGCGCGCATGGCCATGCCGATCTTGGTGTGCTTGATCAGC
>ONXY01000099.1 GCA_900321945.1 uncultured Eubacteriales bacterium
GAGTTCCGTGGAGCATAGCGGATTCGAACCGCTGACCCCCACACTGCCAGTGTGGTGCGCTACCAGCTGCGCTAATGCCCCGCGAACAGGTGGTAATATACCACAGACGGCGCGGTTTGTAAAGCACTTTTTTCCCGATTTACAAAAAAAGTCCCGTAAGGTAGAATACATGGAAGATATAACCCGCTTCCGGCGGGATCTGGCGGAGGCTGAAAATGGAACTGAAAAAAGCGCTGGAAAAGCTGAACGAAATGGAAAAGACCGCCTACGCGCTGAAGCATACGGCCAGCGTGCTGTATGTGGACGGATGCACGGCGGCCCCGAAAAACTCCTGGAGGGGCCGCGGCGAAGCCATGGGATATCTGAGCGGAATCGGCTACAGGGCTATGATCAGCCCTGAGTCCGGTGAAACGCTGGAAACGATCCTGGCGCGCAGGGAGGACGTGGATGAAAAAACGTACCGTCAGGCCGAGGTGCTGAAGGAAGAATACGACGATATGCACGTGCTTTCCATGGAGGAATACGTCGCGTACCGGCAGCTGGTGAACGAGGCGGACGCGGTATGGCACGATGCGAAGACAAAAAGCGATTTCGCCGCCTTCTCCCCTCTCCTGGAGAAGCTGGTCGCCGCCCGGAGGCGGTTCGCGGAACTGAAAGGCCGCGGGGAGAAGCCCGTCTACGACGTGCTGCTGGATACCTATGAAAAAGACGCCTGCGTGGAGACGCTGGATCCCTTCTTCCGGAGAATCCGGGAGGATCTGACCCCCCTGATCCGGGAGATCGCGGAAAAGCCCGCCGTCGGTTTTGATTTTCAGAAATACCGCTGGCCCGTGGACCGGCAGCGGCTTTTCTCTGAGAAGATCATGGCGCTGGAAGGCCTGGATCCGGACAACTGCACGCTTGGCGAAACGGAACACCCGTTTACGGACGCCATGAACAGATGGGATGTGCGGATCACCACTCATTATCATGAGGAGGACGCCTCGTACAGCCTGTACAGCGTGATTCATGAGGGCGGGCATGCCCTTTACGAGCTGGGCGTGGACGACGGGCTGCAGTTCACAAGTCTCGCCGGAGGGGCGACCATGGGCATTCACGAAAGCCAGAGCCGCTTCTATGAAAATCTGATCGGCCGGAGCCGGGCTTTCTGCGTACCGCTGCTGGCGGCTTTGAAGGACTGCTTCCCGGAGCAGACGGAGGGCGTCTCGGAGGAGGATCTGTACGCGGGAATCAACCGTTCCCGGCCCAGTCTGATCCGGACGGAGGCGGACGAGCTGACCTACCCCCTGCACGTGATGATCCGCTACGAGCTGGAAAAGGCGCTGTTTTCCGGTGACCTGAAGGTCCGGGATCTGCCCGGCGTCTGGAATGATCTGTACCGGAAATACCTGGGGATTGAGGTGCCGGACGACCGCCGGGGCGTCCTGCAGGACAGCCACTGGAGCGGCGGCATGTTCGGTTACTTCCCGAGCTACGCCCTGGGAAGCGCCTACGGCGTGCAGATGCTGGCGCGGATGGAACGGGACGTGGATGTCCGGGGAACTGTGGAGAAAGGCGATCTCGCGCCGGTCACCGAATGGCTCAGACAGAAGGTGCACCGCTTCGGGAAGCTGAAAAAGCCGCGGGAAATCCTGATGGACGCCATGGGCGGTCCGCTGGATCCCGCGGTCTATACCGGGTATCTGAAAAAGAAGTACTCGGAGCTGTACGGCGTGTAACGGATCATCCTTCGGAAGGCGTTCCGGACTCACGCCGGATCTCCACCGTAATCAGCATGGTATCGGAGCCGATCCAGGAATCGATCAGTCCCCGCAGGGTTTCCTCGGTTCGCTTCCAGAGATCTTCGGAGGTTTCCGCCTCCTGCAGGGCCGCTTCCGCCCGGACCGTCTTTTCCTGGTTCAGCAGCTGGGTCCTGCGTTTCTCTGTCAGCGGATACCAGAAGTCCTTCCGGTCGATCTTCGTGGGCGTAAGAGAATCGCTGAGTATTTCGAAAGGCGGCAGGGTCAGCGTCAGCACGCCGCCCTCGGCGGAGACCCCGGCCTTCGTCAGATCGATACCGATGCTTGCGTGATAGTCGTAGTCGATCGTGACGCGCTGAACCTCCCCGATCAGGGCCGCCTGCACCGTGGCAGTCAGTACGCCCCGGTCATCCACCTGCAGCGTTTCCAGCCTCGCGGACTCCGTCAGCTCGTGGCTCAGCAGCCCGCTGACCCTCTCCGTACGGGCCGGATCCGGCCAGAGCCGTCCCGCCAGCCGGGTTATCCGGGGAAGAAACGCGATCGTCAGCGCGAGCACGAGCGCGGTGGAGATGATTTTTACCGGAAAGCGCAGCGGCCGCGGCAGCCTGTGCCTGCCGCGCGGTTCCGGCTGATCATGTCTGTGATTCATGGCGCTTCATCCTTCCGGCTTATGCCAGCGCGACCAGCAGAGGAACGATCAGAAAGCGGATCAGCAGAAAGCAGACTGCGAGAAAACCGATCAGAGCGAAGGCGTACAGCCATATGCTGTGCCGGCGTCCCGCCGTCCGGCGGCGCCGCGGTTCCGGCTCCGGCCGGGAAGGCGGAAAGCCCGGTTCCTGCGGAGGAGGCGGAACTCCCGGCCCCGGCTGAATATCGGAATGCTTTCTTCTGAACATCTCGCGTCCTCCGTTGTCGGATCAGGTCTGCGGAGCCCGGGAAAGCGCGTTTTCTCTCCCGGTCCGTGTGTTTTATTGTATCCGAACCGTGACTTTTTCGCAAGAAAAAAAGGCTTTAACTCTCCGGTACTCCTGCCGGATCCCGCGTTTTGACCCGTTCTCCGTCGCGGAAAGCGCCCGGGCTTCACGCCCGGGCGCGCCGATTCTCAGGGTTTTCGGGCGCCGCCGCCCGGTCCCGTGCCGCGGGCACGGATTTACCCTTCCGTTTCCCCGTCCGCGGATCTCCGGACCGTAATCCAGGCATTCATTTCTGCCGCCGCCGGCTTCTCGAACAGGGAATTCAGCTTGTTCAGCAGTCCGTCGTCCACGTAGAAGTCGGATCCTCCGTTCCCCTCGCGGATCCTCCGGTTCCGCTCGGAGATGTTCCTCCGCCAGCTCTCGTCGTCGATGTCGATATAATGCCACTCGTACGGGACGCCGCGCTCCGCCAGAAACTCCGAGACTGCCTTCCGGTCTTCCGCCGTCCAGAATCCCCAGTCCAGAATCACGTCCGCGCCGGCCGCGGCCGTCTCCGCGGCCTTCTTCCGCAGGTACCGGTTGACCCGCGCCGCGAAAACGTTGTAGAACTCCCCCTGCTCGTTGTCGATCAGATCCCAGGTGGCCTCGTCCGTCGAAAAGATCACGGCGTTCAGCCGCTTTCTCAGCTGCCTTGCGTACCAGGATTTACCGCTGCATATTTTTCCGCAGATCAGGTATACGGTTCCCATGGTCTTCCCTCCCCCGGAGTTCTCTCTGCCGGCTCCGCGTTCCGCCTGCGGCGGACGTTTCCGGGTTATCCCCGTACCAGGATTTTCCCGTCCGCGATAACGTATTTCACTTCGGAGTCGCTGACCATCGGATCGCCTCTGGTAATCACCAGATCCGCGTCCTTTCCGGCTTCCAGGCTTCCGACCCGGTCCCCTGCCCCGATATGTCTGGCCGGGTTGATCGTGATTGCCTGCAGTGCCTGGAAAGGATCCATGCCGGCCTTGACCGCAAGCCCCGCGCACAGGGACAGATACTGCTGGGGAATCACCGGCGCGTCCGTAATGATGGATACCGGAATCCCCGCGGCAGCCAGGATCCCGGGCGTGGTCCAGGATTTGTTCAGCAGTTCCGGCTTGGAGACGTTCGTCAGCGTCGGGCCTACGGCCACCGCCACGCCCGCGGCCTTCAGCTCTTCCGTGATCAGATGGCCCTCCGTGCAGTGCTCGATCGTAATCCGGAGGCCGAATTCCCGGGCGATACGGATGGCTGTCATGATATCGTCGCAGCGGTGCGCGTGCGCCTTCAGCGGGATTTCCCTCTTCAGCACGGGAATCAGCGCTTCCATTTTCATGTCGAACTTCGGCATTTTGGAAACGTCGTCCCCCGCCGCCTCCTTCCGCAGCAGATAATCCTTCGCGCAGTAAAGCGTTTCCCGGAGGATCGCCGCGGTGGTCATCCTTGCGGAATCACTCTTGTCCTTATAGCATCTTTTGGGATTCTCCCCGAAAGCGCACTTCATCGCGGCGTCCGGCCGGATCATCGCCTCCTCCACCGTTCTGCCGTACAGCTTCACGACAAAGAAAGTGCCTCCGAGCACGTTCGAGGAGCCGGGGCCGGCGGCCACCGTGGTCACGCCCCCGGCCAGCGCGATGGGAATCGCGGCGTCCATCGGATAATAGCTGTCCATTCCCCGCAGATGCGGCGTACAGATATCGTTCTTTTCGTTATAATCGTAGGTTGTCCCGGTCGGCCCGCCGTATCCGTCCAGCCCGATATGGCTGTGGGCGTCGACGAACCCGGGCCAGACGTTCAGCCCGCCGGCGTCAAGGATTTCGTCTTCCGCGTCCGCGGTTCCGCCGACCGAAACAAGTTTTCCGCCGCGGATGACGATATCCCCCTCATAGGGTTCCCTGCGGACGGCGTCGTGGATCAGCGCGTTCCGGATAATCATTTTCTGTCCTCCCGTTTTCAGCTTTTTCCCGGGGATTTCACGGTCCCGCGGTATCTTCTCCCGCGGCGCGGAGCTTTACCCGGCGAAATCGACCCGCTGTACGCTCAGAATTCTTCCCTCCTGCAGTTTCAGCCTGGCGATGGTCGCCCCGCTCCCGAACCGGCTGCGGCCGCAGCTTCCCGGATTCAGCCAGAGGCGCCCGTCGATCCATTCCTCGCTGTACCGGTGTGTGTGCCCGCACACCACGATCTTCGTATCCCCCAGGTTCCGGGGCACGTCGTACCGGTCGTGGGTCATCAGAAACCGGACTCCGGCGATCTGGAACTGCAGAACCCCGCTCAGATCCCTGAGTCCCGGCTGCCACAGGTCGTTGTTTCCCCGCACGGCGTAGATCGCGCCGCAGCACCGGAGCTCGTCCAGATCCGTCTCCTTCACGATGTCCCCCGCGTGCAGGATATGGGTACAGTCCTGAATCTCGGCCACCACCTCCCGGCGCAGGAAACC
>ONXY01000020.1 GCA_900321945.1 uncultured Eubacteriales bacterium
CTCTCCGATGAAATCTCCCGTTGACACCGGTTCCCGGCCCTGATAAAATAAGAATATCCTAAATGAATTATTCCCGGGCTCAGCCGGGACAAAGGAGTGAGTCATCGTGACCAGACGTATTCTTTCTTCTGTTCTGCTGACGGTTCTTCTGCTGGCGGTTCTCGCTCCCTCGCTCGCCGGCGACATGCAGCAGGGCAGCATGTACGTGAACACGGCCAACGGAAAAGCCCTTCGTTTCCGCTCAAGCAGAAGCACGCGCGCCGATAACGTCCTGACCGAAATTCCTTACGGGACAAAAGTATACGTGCTGAACTGGGACGGCACATGGGCCCGCATCCGCTATAACAGCGCGGTGGGATATGTGGTGAAAAAGCATCTTTCCATCGGCCGGCCGGAGGATTATTCCGTCGTGGCCGCCCAGAAGGCTGAGGAAAAGACCCGGAAGCAGCAGGAACAGGAACTCCGGAAAGCCGACGCAAAACTGGACCATTCCAAAGTCAAAAAGGTCGCGGAATATGACGTCACGGTTTTCACCGGCGTGAAGGAGCTGAAAGTAAAGCTTTATCAGAAGGCCAGTCTGACCGCGGATGTGACGGCGGAATATGAGGAAGGCGCGCGTCTTTCCGTCCAGGCGCAGAACAGGGACTGGGCGAAGGTCTACGACGGCTCGGCGGACGTCACCGGTTATATGCTTCTGGAGGACCTGGAGCAGGATGTGATGGAAGAAGAGATCCTTGACGACGAATAAGCTGCGTAAAACGCGAAAGAGCCGGAACTCCGAAAGGAGCTCCGGCTCTTCTGTTTATCGGGCAGCGGCGCCGCGCGTCCGGAAACTCCGGATATAAAAACCCCTTCCGCACAGATACGGAAGGGATTTGAAGCCTCCTGCGATACGGCTTACACGGCGGCAGCCTTGTTCAGCTGCTTCGCCAGACGGGCCTTTTTGCGATTGGCGGCATTTTTATGCATAACGCCCTTGGCCGCAGCCTTGTCGATCGCGCCGGCAGTGGCGGACAGCTGCGCCTGAGCATTCTGAGGATCAGCAGCAACAGCGGCGTCAAACTTCTTGATGGAAGTACGCACTCCGCTCTTCACGATACGGTTCCGCAGATTCTTCTTCTCGCTGACCTTCACGCGCTTCTTGGCGGACTGGATATTCGGCAACGTGGTTCACCTCCCCATTAGGAATCCGGATCAAAAAATCACCGACGGATATAGTATCATGGTTCGGTAGGAATTGCAAGCGCTTTTTTCATCATTTTTCAAAATTTTCCCTCTTTCCTACGCTTCCGGGATCGTTTATAATACTCCTGTTCAGTAGATCAAGGGAGGGTGCGCAGTGGCCAGGGAACGCGTCGGTATTCTGGGAGGCGCCTTTGACCCCATCCATCAGGGGCATCTTCGGATGGCTCTCTCCGCTCTGGAGACCTGCCGTCTGGACCGGGTGCTGGTCGTTCCGGCCGGAGACGATGCGTACAAGCCCTGTATCGTCAGCCGGGAGGACCGCTGGAAAATGACGGTCGCCGCCTGCGCCGGGGATCAGCGTCTGATCCCCTCCCGGCTGGAGATCGACCGTTCCGGCACGGCCTGGTCCGTGGATACGCTTCTGACCCTGAAAAAGGAGAATCCGAAAGCGGATCTTTTCTTTCTCCTGGGATCGGACGGCGTGATGAAACTGAGAGGCTGGCACCGTCTGGAGGAAGTGATTCCTCTCTGTTCCTTCCTGGTCTGCCCGCGCGTGGGGGTCGTACCCCGGAGCGTGCTTCAGGATGAAATCGCCTGGCTTCGTGTATTGGGGTGCCGGATATCCACGATCCGGATGGAACCGGTTTCCATCTCCTCCACAGAAATTCGGAATCAGCTGGCTGCCGGTCAGCCGTCCCCGGGGCTGACGGCTCCCGTGCGTGAATACTGCTCTCTCCGGGGGCTCTACGGGCTTTCCCGCAGTCTGGACAGAGCGGATGAATGGCTCGACAGGCTTTTCACGGATCTGCAGCCCCGCCGTTTTGTCCATTCCCTCTCCGTGGCGGATTACGCCCGCCGTCTTGCGCAGATTCACGGTATCGACCGGCGTCAGGCGGAGGAAGCCGGTCTGCTGCACGACTGCGCCAAATGCATGCCCCTGAAGGAAATGCAGCGTATCGCTGTTGAGCACGCACTGACGGACGACCCTGAGATTCTGTCCAGCAACGCCCTGATGCATTCGCTTGTCGGGGCCTGGGTGGCCAGAAATGTCTACGGCATGGCCGATCCGGAGGTGCTTGAAGCTATCGCGTATCATAATACGGGCTGCGCCGGGATGTCGCGTCTGGCCATGTGCGTCTGTCTGGCCGACTCCATCGAGCCCGAGCGGGGCAGTTATCCCCTTCTCGGGCAGATCCGCGCGCTGGCAGAGCATTCCCTTGAGCGGGCTCTTCTGATGAGCCTGGAAAGCACGGCGGATTACGTCCGTCAGCGCGGCAAATATCTGCATCCCCGGACGCAGGAAACCATCAGCTGGCTGAAAACGCTCCCGGAAGTCCGGAACGCGAGACCGGACGCCGGTTCAGTGAAAGATATATCATAATAAAAAACGTTCTCAGAAAGGAAGGAATCTATGCAGGATCAGGAAATCATTCTTCGTCTGGCCCAGACTCTTTACGACCGGAAGGCGGGGGACATCTCCGTTCTGAAAGTCGGACACCTGACCGTTCTCTGCGATTATATGGTGATTGCCTCCGGCCGTACCGCCGCCCAGGTCAGCGCCCTGGCTGAAGACGCGGATGAGATGATGGCGAAGGCGGGCGTTCCGCTCCGCCGCCGGGAAGGCGCCCGGGAGGGCCGCTGGATCGTCCTGGACTACGGACACATTCTGGTGCATCTTTTCCACCGGGACGACCGCGCGTTCTATAATCTGGACAGGCTCTGGAACGACGGGACGAACGCGGTTCCGCTGCCCTTCGATCAGACCGTACAGGACTGACCGGCCCTGTAAAAA
>ONXY01000073.1 GCA_900321945.1 uncultured Eubacteriales bacterium
GTGCACGCTGGCCGGCGCGTACAATTATCCGTTCAAAAAGGTGAGAATTTTCAACTGCAATCTGGAAGAAGCCAGAGGCGGAACGGGAAGTATGCTGGATTAGCGGCGGAACCGAAGAGAAGGAAAAAGATGATTTTAGATTTTATTTCTCGTCTGTCACTCTATGAGGATCAGATTCCCGGCGCCGGACGGATCGCGGAGGCTTTCCGGGCGCAGAGGCCCGAAGACGCGCCGTATGAGGTGCGGAAAAAAAGTTACGCGCCCAAAGCCCCCGGACAGCGCCGGTTTGAGGTGCATTTTCACACGATCGACCTGATGATGGCCGGAAGCGGAGCGGAGGAGATCCGGCTGCTTCCCTGGAAAAGTCTCGCGCCGGCCGAGTATCTGCCCGGCGGGGCGGACGGCCGCAAGCTGGACGGAGAACCCCGGGGCAGCTCTGTGACGCTGGAAAAGGGAACATTCTGCGCCATCTTCCCGGGAGAAGCCCATATGGTGGGCGGCCCCGCCGAAAACGCCCCGGAAGGAATAGACAAGTGGGTTGTGAAGGTTCCCGCTCCGGAAGCCTTCCGTGTTGAGGAAGATTCATGAAGGAAAAGAAGGCCAGCAGAACGCTGGAGATATTCCTGACATTTCTGAAATTCGGCTGCTTCACCTTCGGCGGCGGATGGAGCATTGTCGCGCAGATCCAGAAGGAATATGTGGAAAAGCGCAAATGGATCACGGATGAGGAGCTGCTGGATTTTACCTCCGTGGGCCGCTCCGTGCCCGGACTGATGATCGGCAACGCCAGCGTGCTGTTCGGATATCAGGCGGCGGGGTTTCCGGGAGCGCTCGCCGCGCTGCTCGGCATCGTGATTCCGCCTGTGATTATCATGCTCGGCGTGGTTTTTCTGTACGATCTGACGAAGGACAATCCCTATGTGGCGAGGGCGATGACGGGCGTGCGCGCGGCGGTCGTGCCGATTATCTTCAGCGCGCTTCTGAAACTGTTCAAATCCGGCATGAAGGACGCGCCGTGCTACGTCGTGGCGCTCGGAGCGCTGGCGCTCTGCCTGTTCACAAAGCTGAACAACGTGCTGATCGTTCTGCTGGGAGCGGCCGCCGGACTCATTCTTCAGGAGGTGAGGCAGCGCCGTGATCTGTCTTGAGCTGTTTGTCTCTTTCCTGATGATCGGATTTACCAGCTTCGGCGGTATGTCCATGATTCCCCTGATCAACGATCAGATGCTTTCCCACGGCTGGATGACCGCCCATGAGGTGGCGGACATCGTCGCCATCGCGGAGATGACTCCCGGCCCCCTGGGACTGAACTGCGCCACCTTCGCCGGAGCCCGGACGGCCGGGATCCCGGGGGCGCTTTCCGCCACGCTGGGCGTCGTCTTTCCCTCCCTGACCGTGACGCTGATTGCGGCGGTGTTTCTGAAAAAGTTCAGGGAAAGCAGCTTGATGGAGAACGCGCTCTACGGAATCCGTCCCGTGTGCATCGGCATGATTCTCGCGGTGATGATTCAGCAGAGCATGAACAATTATGCCGGAACGCTGTTCGGGTTTGTTTCCTGGCCCGCGCTGCTGATCGGCGCGGTATCGCTGCTGATGCTGCTCCGTTTTAAATGGAGCGTTCCGAAGACCATCCTGCTGGCTGCCTGTCTGGGTCTGCTGCTGGGCGGGTTCTGAGGAAAAACAGTTCTGACGGGTTTCCCAATTCAAGGAAGACATAGAGAAAGGAGCCAGGCAAATGGAGATCAGAAAGCCCGCGGTGGCGGGCACGGTGGAATCCAGCGACTGCATGGTCACGGTGGAACCGGGCGAAGGAAAGGTGGAGCTGAATCTGGAAAGCGCGGTGATCCGGCAGTACGGCAGGCAGATCCGCAAGGTCATTCATGAGACGCTTGACCGGCTGGAAGTGACCGACGCGAAGGTGACTGTGGTGGACAAAGGCGCGCTGGACTGCACGATCAAGGCGCGGGTGGAATGCGCAGTGTACCGCAGCAACGACGTGAAAGACGGTCTGCCGTGGGGAGGTGCCATCAAATGAATCCCAACATGAAACGGCTTCGCAGAAGCATGATGTTCCTTAACTGCCAGAAGCCCAGCCTGATCAAGGATCCGTATATCTACGCGCCCGACTCCATCATGCTGGATCTGGAGGACGCGGTGGCGGAACGGGAAAAGGACGCTGCCCGCTATTCCCTGTATCACGCGCTGCAGGAAATCGACTACCGCGGCGTGGAGCGCGTGGTACGCATCAACGGCCTGGATACCGACCTGTGGATTGAGGATATCCGCTGCTCCGTGGCCGGCGGCTGCGACAGCATCCGTATTCCCAAGACGGAAACGGCGGAGGACGTGCAGAAGGTCGAGGCGGCCGTGGCCGCCGCCGAAAAAGAGTTCGGCGTCGAGGAAGGCCGCACGCTGATTATGGCCGCTCTGGAATCGGCACGCGGCGTGATGAACGCCTTCGAGATCTGCAAGGCCAGTCCCCGGCTGTTCGGCATCGCCCTGTCCGGCGGCGACTACACAAAGGACCTGCAGACCTCCATCTCCGGAACAGGCGTGGAGCTGATGGGAGCGCGGCAGCATATGATCATCGCCGCGCGCGCGGCGGGCGTGCAGTGCTTCGATACCGTGTATACCAACCTGAACGACATGGAAGGCTTCCGAAGGGACGTGGAAACCATCCACACCATGGGTTTCGACGGGAAATCCATTATCAACCCGAGGCAGATTCCCATCGTTCACGAGATCTATACACCGAAGCCCAAGGATATCATTTTCGCCGAAAAGGTCGTACGGGAAATCGACACCAAGAAAGCCCAGGGCATCGGCGTGTTCACGGTGGACGGAAAAATGATCGATATCGCTTTCTACGACGGGGCCAAGCGGACGCTGGCGCTGGCGAAGGCGAGCGGCGTATACAAGGGGGAGCTGTAAGATGAGAAACGCAGTCGGTCGGGAAATCCCCGATGAGATCCTCAAGGCGACAGGCAAGGAGCCCTTCCAGGGCAACCATTACAAGGACGGCGTTCCTTTCCGCAGGCAGGGGCCGATCATCCGTCCGGTCATGGACAATCAGCACAGCAAGCTGGTAAAGGACATTCATGAAGCACTGGTGAAATGCCACGCCCACAACGGCATGACCATTTCCTTCCATCATCATTTCCGTGAGGGCGATCTGATCGTAAACATGGTCATGGAAGAAATCCATAAGATGGGCCTGCGGAATATCACGCTGGCCGCCACTTCGCTGGGCAAGGCACATGATCCGCTGGTACCCATGATCGAGGACGGGACCATTACGCGGATCGAGGCATCCGGCGTGCGCGGGAAAATCGGCCAGGCCATTTCCGACGGCAAACTGAAGGGACTGGCCATCATGCGCTCCCACGGCGGACGCGTGCGTTCTCTGGTTACGGGCGAGACGAAAGTGGACATCGCCTTTATCGGCGCGCCTACCTCCGACGACTACGGCAACCTGCGCGGCATCGGAGGCAAAACGAACTGCGGCGTGTTGAGCTATTCCCACGTGGACGGCGACTGCGCCGAATACGTGGTGGCCATTACGGACTGTCTGGTTCCGTTCCCGAACTTCCCGGCGCACATTTCCATGACCAAGGTGGATTACGTCTGCGTCGTGGACGCCATCGGTATCCCCGAGAAGATCGCTACAGGCGCCGCGAAGCCCACCACCGATCAGCGCAAGCTGATGATGGCCGAATACTGCACACAGGTCGTGGTGAACACTCCGTATTTCAAGGACGGGTTCTCCTACCAGACCGGCGTGGGCGGCGCATCCATCGCGTCCACCATCTCCCTGACCAAGATCATGGAGGAACGGGGCATCAAGATGGGATTCGGCGTGGGCGGCCTGACAAAGCCCATGTGCGATCTGCTTGACCGGGGCATGGTCCGCGTGCTGATGGATACGCAGGCTTTCGACCTGGACACCGTGTCCAACGTGATCAACCCGGCGCATCACCGCATCACCGCAGGCGCGTATGCGAACCCCTTCAATAAGGGCGCTTTCGTGAACAGGCTGGATTACGTGATTCTCGCCTCGCTGGAGGTGGACGTTCACTTCAACTGCAACGTGGTGGTGGGGTCCGACGGCGTGATCACCGGCGCGCAGGGCGGCCACCCCGACACGGCTCAGGGCGCGAAATGCACGATTGTGATCTGTCCGCTGCTTCAGGGCCGCATCCCTGCAATCTGCTCCGAGGTAACCACCGTTACCACGCCGGGCGAATCCGTGGACATCGTCGTCACGGATTACGGCGTCGCAGTGAACCCGAACAGGCACGATCTGCTGGAAGCTCTGCAGAAGGCGGACTGCGTTCCGCTGAAAACGATCGAGGAGCTGCGGGACACCGCCTACGCCATTGCCGGCGAACCGGATCCCGTGGAATTCGGAGACCGCATCGTGGGTATTATCGAGGCCCGCGACGGCACGATCATGGACGTGGTCCGTCAGGTAAAGCACGACTGACGGTATCGGCCGGCTGAAAATGCCGGAAGGCAGAAAAGGGGCCCGGATTCCGCCGCGGAATCCGGGCCCCGGTCTGTAAAAGGACTCAGGCCGCGCGGGTTTCAGGAGCCCTGTACGAACCCGATGAAGGCCTGCACTTCCTCAAAGGTTTCAAGACGCGCGGTATACATGTAGCGGCCCATCTGGGGCCAGTTCATCGGAGGCATTTCCTCCTGCATTTTCATTTTGTCCCCGTAGCGGAGCATGATCTCCTCATGGGAACGGGCGTAGGTATGACCGTCCTTGCGGCTCGCGTACACGCAGTAAGCGTGTTCTCCGGATTCCGGCGTTCTGCGGGCGTCGAAGGCGACCATGTCCGCGTAAATCTGATACACGTCCGTGGAATGGGCGAAATCCATCATGTCCGGAGTATAGCCTCCCGCGGGGCGCATATTGACCTCCAGCGCGACGAAGTCCCCGACGTTTCCCAGACCCCTGCGCGCTTTCGTCAGGCGGAAGAATTCCAGGTGCACGAACCGGCGGTCCACCCCGAACGCCCTGACGGTTTTCCGGCCAAGCGTCCGCAGCCCCTCCGGAACATCCGGACAGGTGTAATACATCAGATCAAGATCCCTGTTCACGATATCCATGACCGGCGGCCAGACGGTCATGCTTTCAAACAGCGGCTCGCACCGGGAATCCAGGATCGCGTCGTAGGAGCAGATCTCTCCCTTGATGAATTCTTCCATCACA
>ONXY01000040.1 GCA_900321945.1 uncultured Eubacteriales bacterium
GATCTTTCTGATGGAATCCCTGCCGGTGCGGTACGCGCTCGTGTGCAACGGCGGAAAGCTGCTGGACGGCGGCAGGGAGGACGCGGAGTGGACCGCGGAGACGCTGAAAGCCGCCGCCCGGGAAACCGCGGCCCTGCGGGAGGCGTCGGAGCTTCTGAGGGAATACGCCGGCGAAAACGGGCTTCACCGTCCCGAGCCTTATCTGTGCTATATCCGCACGGAGGATCCGGAGGCGGTTCTCGCCGGGCTGGAGGGGCGGACGGATCCGGATCTGGTTCAGACCGCCCGGGACGCCAGAAAGGTGTATCTGATCGCCCGGAGCGTCACCAAGGGCGGCGCCGTCCGGCGGTTCGCCCGCCGGTTCGGGGCGGACCGGACCGCCGCCGCGGGAGACGGCGCGCTGGATCTTTCCATGCTGCGGGAGGCGGATTATCCGCTGGCTCCGGAAGGCCTGGCCGGAGAGCCGGGCCTCCCGGAGGGAGCCGTCCTGCGGGGCGGCGTGTTTTCGGACCGGATCTGCGGCGCGCTCGCCGGTCTTCATCGGGAAGGAAAGCTGTAAGCGCCAGGAAGGAAAGGACATGATCGAAAATCTCACGGAAAAGTACGGCGTCGGCGCCCTGCTCTATTCCCCGGCTCTGAACGGGAAGGTGGCCGACGCGGTGATCCACGGAAAATTCGGAAAGCCGTATTCCCTGGCGCTCTGCCTGGAGGACACCGTCGCCGAGGACAGCGTGGAGGCCGCCGAAAGGCAGCTCGCGGAAACGGTGCGCCGCATCCGGACCGCGGCGGAGGAAAGCTCCTTCTATCTGCCGAAGCTGTTCATCCGCGTCCGGAGCTGCGAACAGATGCTCCGGCTGAGCCGGATCCTGCTTCCGGACCGCGCGGTCGTTTCGGGGTATATCTTCCCGAAGTATACCCTGTCCAACGCCGACGCGTACAACGGCGCCGTGGCCGCGCTGAACCGGGAGGCGGAAAAGCCGGTCTGGATGATGCCGATTCTGGAAAGTCCGGACATCGTCGATTACGGCACGCGGCGCGGGGTGCTGACCGAGCTGAAGAAAAAGATCGACTCGGTGAAGCCCTTTGTGCTGAACATCCGGGTGGGCGGAAACGATTTTTCGAACGAATTCTCCGTGAGAAGGCGCTGCGACGAGACCATCTACGACATTCTTCCCATCGCGCAGCTGTTCGGCGACATCCTGACGGTTTTCTCCCGGGAATACGTGGTGTCCGGGCCCGTCTGGGAATACTTCTCCGGGGAGAACGGGGAGTGGGAGGCCGGCCTCCGGAGGGAGCTGAAGCTGGACAGGCTGAACGGCTTCGTCGGAAAAACGGTGATCCATCCGAAGCAGATCGCCGTGGTCAACGACGCGCTGAAGGTTTCCGGGGCTGATTACGCGGACGCGATGGAAATCCTGAACTGGGACCGGGGCGGGCTGCTGGTCGGAAAAAGCAGCGCCGGGGAAAGAATGAACGAGGTCAGGACCCATCTCAACTGGGCGCGGAAAACCGCGGCGCTGGCGGAGATCTACGGAGTCAGATAACCGGAAGGGGGAACCGTCTCATGCGGAACGCGGAGGAACGCTGGATCCGTCTGGCGAAAAGGGACAACAATCCCAAACGGCCCTATCTTTTTGTGAACCCGGAACAGGGCAAGCATATCCCCGCCGATCCCGGGGCCCCCGCCGGGCTCGGGCGGATGCTGGCGGAAAAGCTCGCCGCGGCGTACCCCGACGACCGGCTGTACGTGATCGGCTTCGCGGAAACGGCCACGGGAATCGCCGCCGCGGCCTGTTCGTATCTGACGAACGCGGTCTATTATCAGAACACGACCCGCGAGCGCCGGGAGAACGCGGAATACCTGTATTTCGAGGAGACCCACAGCCACGCGGTGGAGCAGCTGCTCCGGTCGGAGCGGATCGCGGAATACGCCGCGAAATCGGACCGGATCGTCTTCGTGGACGACGAGGTCACGACCGGAAGCACGGTCTGCCGGCTGATCGCGGCGCTCCGCGGCTTCTGTCCCCCCGGAACGCGCTGGACCGTCGCGTCCGTCCTGAACAGCATGACCGCGGAACGGATGGAGGAGCTTCGGGAGCAGGGCGTCGAATGCGTCTTCCTGTCCCGGATTCCCCATGAGTACCGGGCGGACAGCGTGCGGGACACGGAAGCGGAGGCGGAGCGCCATCTGCTGTTCGAAACCCCCGGGGCGGCGGTCGTTCCGGATCTCGAGTTCCGGTGTCCGGCGGACCCCCGGAACGCGCTTCCGGTTCCGGAATACATCCGTGAAACCCGGAGGTTCTCCGAATGCGTACGCGCCCTTCCCGGCATCGCGGGACAGCGCCTGCGCAGGGTGCTGGTGCTCGGGACGGAGGAGTTCATGTACCCCTCCTTCGTCGTCGGGGAAATGCTCCGGCAGCAGGGATACGCGGAAGAGGTGCGCGTCCACGCCACGACCCGGAGCCCGATCCTCGCCTCGGGAAAGCCCGGATATCCGCTTCATCACCGGTATCAGATCCGGAGCCCCTACGACCCGGACCGGATCACCTACGTCTATAATCTGGAGGCGTACGACCTGGCGCTGATCCTGACCGACGCCCCGGGGAATCCCGCGGGGCTGGCCGGCCTGAAGGAGGCGCTGCGGAGCGCGGGGACCGGGCGGATCCTGACCGTCCGGTGGAACGACTGACGGAGAAAGCGCGGAAAATGGAGAGCAGTTTCAGAAAAGACGACGTCACGCTGCTGCTGAAGGATCTGACCGGACAGCTGACGCCTCTGCCGACGGAGGTCCGGGAGCGCCGCATTCAGACCGGAACGCATTATTCCGAGATGCTGCCCCTGGAATACCGGCCTACTGAAAAGTACATACGGACCTACGAGGCCGCGCTGGACGTCTTCGGCCAAAGCACGGCCGACGCCGTCGCGGAGGTGTCGGAGAGGATTTTCCGGAAAAAGGGAAAAAACGTCGTCCTGGTGTCGCTGGCCCGTGCGGGAACGCCTCCGGGGATTCTGATCCGGCGGTACATCCGGGCCCGGTACGGCGCCGAATGCCCGCATTACTCCGTGTCCATCATCCGGGACCGGGGAATCGACCGGAACGCGGTCCGGTTCCTGCTGGACCGGTACCCCGCGGAGGACCTGCAGTTCGTGGACGGCTGGACCGGGAAGGGCGTCATATACCGCGAGCTGCGGAAGGAGATCTCCCGGTTCCCGGGCGTGTCCCCGGACCTCGCGGTTCTCGCGGATCCCGCCTTCCTGACCGGCCTGTGCGGAACGCACGAGGATATCATGATCCCCAGCTCCTGCCTGAACTGCACCGTCTGCGGGCTGATCAGCCGGACGGTTCTGAACGCCGGCCTCATCGGGGAGGAGGATTTCCACGGCGCGGTATACTACGGCGGGCTGAAGGACGAGGACCGGACCTATGAGTTCATCGGCCGCGTCGAAAGCCTTTTCCGGATTCCGCCGGAGGGGGGCGGCGCGCCGGAGCCGGACCGGCCGGAAAGCGGAATGGATACGGTCCGGAAAATCGCGGCCGCTTACGGCGTCGCCGATCTGAACTTCATCAAGCCGGGCATCGGCGAAACGACCCGGGTGCTGCTGAGAAGGGTTCCGTGGAAAATCCTGATCAGCCCCCGCTGCGCCTCCGCCCGGGAGCTGGCCCACGTCCTGCAGCTCGCAGGGGAAAAGGGCGTCAGCGTCGAATATGCGGAACTGGGAAACTATAAATGCTGCGGACTGATCAGACAGCTCCCGGACGTCTGACGGAGCCGCCCGAGAAAGGAGAACCGTATGAGCGCATTCAATCCGGAACAGTACACGCACGAATCGGACCGGGCGGCGCTGAAGGCGCTGCAGGCCATCCCCGGCTTTTCCGCCCTTCTGAAGGGATTCATGAACGTCTGGAACGAACGCCAGCAGAAAATTCTGAACATGTCCTCCCGGATCCGGCTGGGAGAGAATCAGATGCGGAAGTATTACGACATGCTTCCCCCGGTCTGCGAAAAGCTCGGGATTCCGGTTCCCGAGCTGTATCTGGAAATGAACGTCGTTCCCAACTCCTATACCAGCGGCGACACGAACCCCTTCATCGTGATCACCTCCGGCCTGCTGAAGGCGCTGCCCGACGAGCTGATCCCCACCGTTCTCGCCCATGAATGCGGGCATATCGCGTGCCGTCACGTCCTGTACCTGACCATGGGGCGGATGGTTCTGCAGGGCGCCGGGAGCGTCGTGAGCCACTTCCTGAAGTTCGGCGGCCTGCTGACGGTGCCGATGCAGATCGCTTTCTACTACTGGATGCGCTGCAGCGAGTTTTCCGCGGACCGGGCGGCCGTGCTGTGCGACGGAACGCCCCGGAAAATGCAGGAGGTCTGCATGCGGATGGCCGGCTGGGACAAGGAAATCAGCGCCGACGTGAATATGGAGGCTTTCCTCCGCCAGGCCTCCGGATACAAGGAACTGATTAACGAAAGCAAGTGGAACAAAACGCTGGAGTTCATGATTCTGAGCCAGGCCTCCCATCCGCTGACGGCGGTCCGGGCGGTCGAGTGCGGCGCGTGGGCCGAAACGGAGGAGTTCCGCCGGCTTCTGCTTTATCCGGGCCCGGAGATCCGGACGCTTCCCGCC
>ONXY01000374.1 GCA_900321945.1 uncultured Eubacteriales bacterium
AAAGCGGTCTTGACGCCGCTGAAGGACACGTCGTACCGGCCGTCCAGCTTCGGACGGGGCAGGGTCAGAAACCGCGGGTTTCCGTTTTCCGCCAGCGCGTCGATCCGGGGGCCGCCGGGATAGGGCAGGCCCAGAACCCGGGCGGCCTTGTCGAAAGCCTCGCCCGCCGCGTCGTCCACGGTCTGGCCCATGAGGCGGTATTCGCCGTAGTCCAGCACCCGCACCAGATGGCTGTGGCCGCCGCTGACCACCAGACAGAGGAAGGGCGGCTCCAGATCCGGATGGGTCAGGAAATTGGCGCTTACATGTCCTTCGATATGATTGACGGGAATCAGGGGCTTCCGGGCGGCGAAGGCCAGACCCTTCATGCAGTTGACGCCGGTCAGAAGCGCGCCGACCAGACCCGGGCCGTACGTAACGGCCAGGGCGTCCGCGTCGGCCAGGGTCATGCCCGCCTGGGCCAGGGCTTCGTCCAGCACCCGGTCGCAGGCTTCCATGTGCGCCCGGCTGGCGATCTCCGGCACCACGCCGCCGTAGAGCTCGTGCAGGTCGATCTGGCTGAAGATCACGCTGGACAGGATCTTCCGGCCGTTTTCAATCACCGCCGCCGCGGTTTCGTCGCAGCTGGTCTCCAGCGCGAGGATGCGGACGGAGTCCTTGTTCCGCAGCGCTTCCGCCTGCCGCAGGGACGTTTCCAGATAGTTCATTGACGCATTATCCTTTTCTGATCCATTCGGGAATCCGGAACCCGAGCGTCAGCAGCAGGAGCCAGCCCAGAGCGGGCGTGAGCCCCCGGAGCCCCAGCCGGATGAAGAGCGGCTCCGGCATCAGCCGGATCAGCAGATCGGTCCGGGGATCCAGCAGCCACAGATCGTTCCGGAAGGCGAGCCGGTGAAAGGTCACAAAAAGCCCGTCGAAATTCACCAGGGCCCAGACGGTCAGCGCGGCGGCCGCGGCGGCGCAGAATCCAAGCCCGCGCAGCCCGCCCCGCGCGAAGCGGCGGCGGTCCTCCGGGCCGAGAAACGGCAGGAGCGCAAGCCCCGCGGCAGCCGTAAAGACGCCGCCCAGGCACACGGCGCGGTCCAGCGCAATCAGGCGCCGGCAGTCCGCCATGTGGAGCAGCTCATAGTCGTGAAAAAGAGCGGCGCTCCCCGCGGGGGTTTCCGGGAAATACTGGAAACTGTCCTTCGCGCCGGTCAGATAATCCGTCAGGTGACGGGCGAGCGCCGGATACAGATCCTCCGGGAGGCCGGTCCGTTCAGGCGGCGCGAACCGCAGCATGTCCCGGGCCATCCCGCCGGCGTCCCCGGCGATGAACAGGACGATGCCCGCAAGGCCGGCCAGAAGAAGCGCCAGGGCGGTGATACCCCCCGCCGGCGTCAGCAGACGGGGGGATCTGTCCGGGAGGGCTTTTCGCTTTTTTCCGTTCATTACTGCATTTTCAGGTAGGCGGTCACAAACCCCTCCAGATTGCCGTTCATGACGTCGTCGATGTTGCCGGACTCGTAATTTGTGCGGTGATCCTTGACCATGGTGTAGGGCTGGAAGACGTAGGAACGGATCTGGCTCCCCCATTCGATCTTCTTCATTTCGCCCTTGATGTCCGCCATCTGCTGTTCTTTCTCCCGCTCGCGCAGTTCCAGCAGGCGGGCCTTCAGCATCTTCATGCAGGTGGCGCGGTTCTGTACCTGATCCCGCTCCGTCTGGCAGGCCACGACGATGGTCACGTCGTCCTTCACGTAGGTCATGCGGACGGCGGAGGAGGTCTTGTTGACGTTCTGGCCGCCGGCGCCGCTGGAGTGGTAGGTGTCCACCCGGACGTATTTCATGTCCACCTGGATCTCGCTGTTGTCGTCCTCCAGCATGGGCGCCACGTCCAGGCTGGAAAAGCTGGTGTGCCGCCGGGCGTTGGAATCGAAGGGGCTGATGCGCACCAGGCGGTGCACGCCCTTTTCACCCCGGAGATAGCCGTAGGCGTGGTCTCCGCTGACCTCGAATGTCACGGACTTGATGCCGGCCTCGTCCCCGTCCAGCAGGTCCAGCAGCTTGACCTGGAAGCCCATCTTCTCGCAGTACCGGGTGTACATCCGGTACAGCATCTGGGTCCAGTCCTGCGCTTCGGTGCCGCCGGCGCCCGCGTGCAGGGAGAGCACTGCGTCGTTGTCGTCGTAGTCGCCCCGCATCAGGGTTTCCAGCTCGAGGGCGTCCGATTTTTCCTTCAGGGCCTTCAGCTCCTCGCCGGCCTCAGCCACCATGTCCTCATCGTTTTCCTCCTTCGCCAGCTCCATCATGGTTTCGATGTCGTCGGCGGAGGACAGGAGCCCCTCGTAGTGCTCCAGACGGTTTTTCAGATGCCCCAGCTTCTGATTGACGCTGGTGCTGCGGGCGGTGTCGTTCCAGAACTCCGGCTGATTCATCTCCTCCGTCAGCTCTTCGATCTGCTCCTTCATATGATCGATATGAAGGGCTTCCCCCGCCGCCAGGATGCTTTTGCGGATGCCCGCGAGATCCTGGGTATACTGTTCAAGTTCCAGCATTGTGATTCAGCTCCTTTGCGGAAGTCGTAAGGGGAACGGAAGCGGAAGGCGGAGCTACGGCTCATCCCCGTTCGTTACTTTTCCGTGGCAGTTCTTGTATTTCTTACCGCTGCCGCAGGGGCAGGGATCGTTGCGGCCGACCTTCTGGGAGGGCTTCACCTTCCGGGGCTGCCGGGGCCCGTCGCCGGCCAGCCGCGCCTCGGTGGGCTTCGCGGTCTGCACCCGCTCGGGAGTCACCTGCACCTTGGTCTGATACACCCGGCGGACCGTATCCTCCCGGATCAGATGGTTCAGCTCCTCAAACATATGCCCGGCTTCGATCTGGTATTCGGTGACGGGGTTCTTGCCGCTGTAGGCCCGGAAGCCGATGCCGTCCCGCAGCTGATCCATCGCGTCGATGTGATCCATCCAGCGGGTGTCCACGCTGCGGAGCAGCATGACCCGCTCCACTTCCCGCATATCCACGTGCATCTCGCCGAGCAGCTGCTCCCGCTCCCCGTAGAAGGCGGCGGCGTCCTTTTTCAGCTCTTCCGCGACGCCTTCCTGTCCCAGCTCCTCGGCCCGGGGCTTCAGCGTTTCGAGAATGCCGTGATGGTTGCACAGGTTCTCCAGATAGTTCGCGGCCTGGGTCCACTCCCATTCGGCCGGATCCTCGCCGTTCAGCCACCGGCCGGCGGCGAAGTCGATCACATGGTCCGCCATCCGCAGGATGCTGTCCCGGACGTTCTCGCCCATCAGCACCCGGCGGCGCTGACCGTAGATGACCTCCCGCTGGCGGTTCATCACGTTGTCGTACTCCAGGACGTGCTTCCGGGTCTCGAAGTTCCGGCCCTCGATCCGTTTCTGGGCGCTTTCGATCTGCCTGGTCAGCATGCCGGCGGTCAGAGGCTCGTCGTCCTTCAGACCCAGCCGCTCCACCATGCCTCCGATCCGCTCGGAGCCGAAGAGGCGCATCAGATCGTCCTCCAGGCTGATGAAGAACTGGGTGGAGCCGGGATCCCCCTGGCGGCCGGCGCGGCCGCGCAGCTGGTTGTCGATCCGGCGGCTTTCATGCCGCTCCGTGCCGATGATGTGAAGGCCGCCGGCTTTTACGACCAGATCGTGCTCCCGGTCCGTTTCCTGCTTGAACTGCTGATACAGCGCGTTGTACTTCTCCCGGGCTTCCAGCACCTCGGGGGGCACGTCCTCGTTATGCCCGGTGGCGGCTTCGATGATCTCCTCCTCCACGCCTTCCTGACGCATGGCCCGGCGGGCGAGGAACTCGGGGTTTCCGCCCAGCAGGATATCGGTTCCGCGGCCGGCCATGTTGGTGGCGATGGTCACGGCGCCGGCGTGGCCGGCCTGGGCCACGATCTCCGCTTCACGGGCGTGGTTCTTGGCGTTCAGCACTTCATGAGGAACGCCTCTCCGGCGCAGCATTTCGCTCAGCAGCTCGGAGATCTCCACGCTGATGGTGCCGACCAGCAGGGGCTGGCCCGTGGCGTGGTGCTCCAGGATGGACTCGATGACCGCGTTGTACTTGGCGGCCTTGTTCTTATAAACGATATCCTCCAGGTCTTTCCGGATGTTGGGCCGGTTGGTGGGGATCTCCACCACGTCCAGCGCGTAAATGCCCTGGAATTCCGCTTCCTCCGTCTTGGCCGTACCGGTCATGCCGGAAAGCTTTTCATACATGCGGAAATAGTTCTGGAAGGTGATGGTGGCCAGGGTTTTGCTCTCCCGCTCCACCTTGACGTGCTCCTTGGCCTCGATGGCCTGATGCAGGCCTTCGGAGTACCGGCGGCCGATCATCAGGCGGCCGGTGAACTCGTCCACGATGATGACCTGGCCGTTCTGCACGACGTAGTCCACGTCCCGCTTCATC
>ONXY01000079.1 GCA_900321945.1 uncultured Eubacteriales bacterium
AAGCCGGAGAAATTGGTCATGGATTTTCCTTCGTTGAAGGAAAACAGGATCAGGTAGGCGATGGGCAGGTAGATGAACAGCAGCACCAGCACCAGGTAGCCGGAGGTGAAGAACTTGGAGAGATGTCTTTTCTTCATTTCTCAGTCCTCCTGCGCGCTGCGGTCCATCTTCTTCGTGGCCCACATGGCCGTGATGATGATCAGGGCCATGATCAGGGAGATGGCGCTGCCGAAGTTCCAGTCCCCGGTCTGCTGGAAGTAAATCTCAATCAGGTTGCCGATCAGCACATAGCTGCCGCCGCCCAGCATCTTCGGGATCACAAAGCTGCTCACCGCGGGCAGGAACACCAGCGTGATGCCGCTGATGATTCCCGGTACGCTCAGGGGCAGCGTCACCTTCAGGAAGGACTTCACGTTGTTGGCCCCCAGGTCGTGGGCGGCCACCAGCAGGTTCGGATCCAGCTTGGCGATGGCCGTGTGGATCTGGATGATCATGAAGGGCAGAAAGTCGTACACCATGCCGATGAACACCTTCAGCTCGCTGGAAAAATCAAAGTTCAGCAGGATGCCGCGCCAGGCGTAGGTCTTCAGCAGCATGTTGATCCACATGGGCAGGGTCAGCAGCAGAATCATCAGGGTCTGCCGCCGCTCCGGCAGGTTGGCGATGAACAGCGCCGCGGGATAGCCGATCAGGATGCAGAACACGGTGGTGATCAGCGCGATCCGAAGGCTGGTCCACAGAACCTTCATGAAGTCCGGGTCGCTGAAGAATCTTCCGAAGTTCTCAAACGTGAACTGGAAGGTCAGCATGCTGTTCCCGCCCCGGGTCAGAGCGTACAGCAGGATCATCAGCATGGGCGCCACGATGAAAAACCCGATCCACAGGATGTAGGGGTAGCTCATCCGAAAGAAAGATTTCATACGTCCGCCACTTCCTTACGCATCACATGAATATCCTCGGGATCGAAGTCCAGCCCCACCCGGTCCCCCACCTCGTGCCTCGCGGTGGTTTCGATCTTGTACTCGCGGCCCCGGGTCGCGAAGGTGATCTCATAGACGCCTTCCTTTACGTTCGCCGGATCGAAGTCGAATTTTACGTCCGTGATGTCCACCGGGGAATCGTCCTGCAGGTCCCAGGCCTCCGCGCTCGCCCAGGTCTTCAGGTCCGTGGAGATGGCCATGGATTCCTGGATCTCTTCCGGCGTGATGAAGAAGTCCAGAGCGCTGATGCCGATATTCTTCTGCGTGTCCTCCACGTATTCCGGATGAACGACGTGAACCTTCACCGTCATCTCCGTACCCTTCTCCGTTCCGAAGGTGATGCTGTAGATGCCGGGCGCCTTCTCGATATTGTGGGTCACCTTCGTCAGGGAGAGATCCCGCTCGTCCTCGTCCCAGGCCTGCGCGTTGGCGATGGAGATGAAATCCTGATCGGTCATTTCCTTGTTCACCAGGTCGTCCAGATCCACGTAGAAATCGTTGGCGCTGATCTTTTCCCCCGCCTGCTGGTTGGACTGGTCGTGGGAGCTGACCACGTGCATCTGCACGGTTTTGCTGGTGCCGGTTCTGGTCTCCACCATCAGCTCGTAGTGCACGCCCTTGAAGATCACGCTCTTCACTTCCCCGCGCATGACGCCGTCCCGGGGCTTCACGATGTCGATGTCCTCGGGGCGGATCAGCACGTCCACCGGCTCGTCCGTCCGGAATCCGGAATCCACGCACTCAAACACCTTGTCGTCGAAGCGGACCCTGAAATCGGACTTCATGACGCCCTCGACGATGTTGCTCTCGCCGATGAACCGGGCCACGTAGGCGTTGACGGGCTCGTTGTAGATTTCCAGCGGCGTCCCGATCTGCTCGATCTCCCCGGCGTTCATGACCACGATCTTGTCGCTCATGGTCAGAGCTTCCTCCTGATCGTGGGTCACGTAGATGAAGGTGATGCCCTCCTCCTGCTGGATCCGCTTCAGCTCCCGCTGCATCTCCTTCCGCAGCTTGAGGTCCAGCGCTCCCAGAGGCTCGTCCAGCAGCAGCACGTTGGGCTCGTTCACCAGCGCGCGGGCGATGGCCACACGCTGCTGCTGTCCGCCGCTGAGCTTCGTCACGCGGCGTTTTTCGTATCCTTCCAGGTTCACCAGGCTCAGCATCCTGGTCACCTTCTGCCGGATGATATCCTCCCCCGTTTTCTTGATCCGGAGGCCGAAGGCGATGTTCTCGTACACGTTCAGGTGCGGGAAAAGCGCGTAGCGCTGGAACACGGTATTGATTTCCCTTTTGTAGGGAGGAACCTTGTCGATGCACTCCCCGTCGAAAATCACGGTTCCCTCGTCCTGTTCCAGGAACCCGCCGAGAATGCGGAGCAGCGTCGTCTTGCCGCAGCCGGAAGGGCCCAGAAGCGTAACGAATTCGTTTTCGTAAATGTTCAGGTTGACGCCCTTCAGCACGACCTGACCGTCGAAGCTCTTGACGATGTTCCGGAACTCAATCAGCTTTCTCATCCTTTTACCCTCCCGGACTTAAAATGACGGCGGATTGGACACCCACAGGACCCTTGCCCGGCTTTTTCCGGCATTCTCCAGCCAGTGCTCCTCCCGGGGATGAACGCAGAAGCTGCATCCGCTGCGGACCCGCGCCTTTTGGCCTCCCTGCACCAGATAAACGCTCCCGGCGAGCACGTACCCGAACTCCTCCCCTTCGTGAGGCGGCATGACGACGCTCTTTCCGCCCTCGGCCATCTCCAGCAGGATCGGCTCCATGGCGTTTTTCTGCGCGTCCGGGATCAGCCAGGTGATGGATCCCTTCAGCGCCTCCCCGTCCTCCTTGACGAACATCTCGTCCGGCGTGAAGACCGATTTCTCGGCGCCTTTCTCGTTGAAAAACTCCGGCAGCGAGGTTCCCAGGCACTCCAGCAGATCCATCAGCGTCGCGATGGACGGCGAGGAAAGGTTCCTTTCCAGCTGGCTGATGAATCCCTTGCTCAGTTCGCACCGGTCCGCCAGCTCCTCCTGCGTCAGGCCCCTCTGAATACGCAGGGACCGGATCTTCTTTCCGATATCCACGCGGTGCTCCCCCCTTTATCCGTCCGCCGGTCCGCCCGGCCGGGTTTATTTTCCCTAAACCCCGGGTTTTCTGCGGAAGTTTAGGAAAAATAAACTTCAAAACGGATGTTATTAAACCACAGTTCCCCTCCCCTGTCAATGTGCTTTTGGAAAAAACATCTTTTGCGCCGTCGGGATCCCGGAAGGCTTTTTTCGTTTGACCTTCCACCCCTTTCGTACTATAATGGTCGGCGGTATCCATCTCCGCGGAGCGGAAAAGGAGGAAAAGGGATGAATATTGTCTGTCTGGATCTGGAAGGCGTTCTGGTTCCCGAAATCTGGATCGCTTTCTCTGAAGCGTCCGGGATTCCGGAGCTGCGGCGCACCACCCGGGACGAGCCGGATTACGCGAAGCTCATGAACTTCCGTATGAAGATTCTCCGGGAGCACGGCCTGGGACTGAAGGAAATCCAGGAAACCATCGCGAAAATCGATCCGATGCCCGGCGCGCGGGAATTTCTGGACGAGCTCCGCGCCTGCACGCAGGTGCTGATTCTCAGCGATACCTTCACCCAGTTCGCGACGCCGCTGATGAAAAAGCTCGGCTGGCCCACCCTTTTCTGCAACGAGCTGGAAATCGCTCCGGACGGCAGCGTCTCCGGTTTCCGCATGCGGTGCGAGCAGTCAAAGCTGAGTACGGTCCGCGCTCTCCAGTCCGTGGGCTTTGAGACCATCGCCGTCGGCGACAGTTTCAACGACCTGGGAATGATTCAGGCCGGGAAAAAGGGCTTCCTCTTCCGTACCACCGATCAGATCCGCAGGGATTATCCGGATCTTCCCGCCTTCGAGGAATACGGCGATCTGCTGAACGCCATCCGGGCGGCATTATAAAGGCATTATAAATAAGAAGGAGTCTGTAACGAAATGGAACAGCAGGCAGAACGCAAAAAAACGATTTTCTCCGGCATCCAGCCCAGCGGCACCCTGACCATCGGGAATTATATCGGCGCCCTCCGGCATTTCCCCGAACTGCAGGACGCGTATAACTGCATCTACTGCATCGTGGATGAGCACGCGATCACGGTCCGCCAGACGCCCGCCGATCTCCGCCGCCGCTGCCTGGAACTGGCCGCGATCTATCTGGCCAGCGGACTGGATCCCGAAAAGTGCATCATCTACTGCCAGAGCCATGTCAGCGCGCATGCGGAGCTGGCCTGGATTCTGAACTGCTTCACCTATATGGGCGAACTTCAGCGCATGACCCAGTTCAAGGATAAATCCGCCAGGCACGCGGACAACATCAACGCCGGGCTCTTCACCTACCCCGTCCTGATGGCCGCGGACATTCTGCTGTATCAGACGGACGCGGTGCCCGTCGGCGCGGATCAGAAGCAGCATCTGGAAATCACCCGGGATATCGCTCAGCGCTTCAACGCGGTGTACGGCGACGTCTTCACCGTCCCGGAGCCGCTGATCACCAAGGTGGGCGGCCGGGTCATGAGCCTGCAGGATCCGACCCGGAAAATGAGCAAGAGCGATCCGGAGGACTGCTTCATCTCCCTGCTGGACGATCCGGATACCGTCCGCCGCAAGATCCGCCGCGCCGTGACGGACTCCGACGGCGAAATCCGCTACGATCCGGAGCAGAAGCCCGGCGTCAGCAATCTGCTCAGCATCATGACCGCCCTGACCGGCGAGAGCATGGACGACCTCTGCGCCGAAATGGCCGGAAAGGGCTACGGCGATCTGAAAGCCCGCACCGCCGACGCCGTCATCGCCGCGCTGGATCCCCTGCAGGCGGAATACAGGCGGCTCATCGCCGATAAGCAGTTCCTGCTGGATACGCTGCTGTCCGGTGCGGAAAGGGCCGGCTTCCTCGCGGTGAAGACGCTCCGCAAGGTGCAGAAGAAAATCGGCTTCGCTCCCCGCAGCCTGAAATAAGCCCCGCGTTTCAGCTCTTATCCGGGATAGAAAAAACTTCCGCTCTCCTTCGGGACGGCGGAAGTTTTTTATCCCGGCTCCTTCCGGATCTCTTGTAATTGTAACAATTGAAACACCTCTGAAATATTTTCTTGCTTTTTTCTTCCCGATATCTTAATATTTTTACGGACGGCATGACGCCGTCCGGTGAAAAGGAGGGTTGAACCATGATCAGAAGAATCCTGACTCTGACGGCAGCCGCGGCGCTGCTGATCGGCTTGCTGCTTCCCGCCGTTTCCCTGGCGGGTACCGAAATGTACGTCTATACCACCAACGGCAAGGGGCTGAACTGCCGGACCGAGCCTTATGTCGGCGACAACATCATCAAATCCATACCCTACGGCACAAAAGTCTATGTGGAATACCATCTCGGAAACGGCTGGAGCTGTATCAGATGGAGCGGCGCGTACAGCGTCGCCTACGTGCAGAGCCGTTTTCTGGTGAGCTACCAGCCCTCGACGGGCCCGGTAACCCCGATCCCTTCGGGAACCGTCACGGACAACGCGTCCACCGTGGCCGAGCTCAACGTCATTTTCAAGACCTACCGGCGCGTGGCCAACCCCTACTACGTCACGGCCCGCCCCGTCCGGGCCAGCGGATGGGTCAACCTGCGTTTCGCTCCCACCAAGCAGGCGGAGGTGATTTCCACCCACAGGGATAACGACCGTCTGATCGTGATCGCCGAGCTGGCCGGCTGGTACCAGGTGGAAGACCCGGATACCGGCGCGGTCGGATACATGGTTTCCCAGTATGTTTCCCGGTAATGTCACAGACGAGCAATAAAGGAGGTTGAATTTCATGAAGAAATCCATCGCGCTGCTTCTCTGCCTGTCCATGCTGCTGGTCTGCTGCGCCGTCCCCGCGGGGGCCGACGGAAAGGAAAGCCTCGGTCAGGTCGTGAGCGTCAACGGCTCTTTCAATATCCGCTACAGGCTACCGGAGGGATACAAGCTGACCATCACCGAACAGACCGGTTCCTCCGTCGAGGCTTCCGTGGCCTCCGACGCCGCGGACAAGCCCCGGCTGATCCTGAGCGTCTCCTTCAACGATCTGTATACCCAGGACGGCGTCGCCATGCGGCTGAACGATCTGTCCGAAGAGGAGCTCTCGATTATCAAGGAATCCTTCCTGGAATCGGCCGACGATGTCGAGTTCCGGGATTCGGAGACCTCCCTCGGCACCAAAGTGCTGATCGTGAAAGGTCTTCTCGGCAACGACAATTTTGTGGACGTGTATTCGATTTACAACTCCTATGAAATCGAGGCCCTGGTTCTCGCCGGTCCCGAAGCGGAAAACGGAGTCCTCACCGAAGACCAGATCCGGATGGTCGTGGACTTCTTCAGCGACATCGATTTTGAGGCGGTCTGACCTCCGCCCCGTCCCTTCCCTTTTCCGGAAACCGCAGCGGCGCTCCGTCCCGGACTGCCGCTGTTTTCTTTTCCCTTTTCCGCGCGGCGTCCCGCTCTCCCCTCTTCCGTCCGTCCCTGTACGGGCGGCCTTTTCCACCGCCCCTTCCGCCGCGGAAAAAGCAGTTCCCCCGCCGTCGGGAAACTCGTTTCCCCCTCCATCGGGAAATTCCCATTTGACATTAACCCGCTCCGCGGCTATAATCATTCCCGTTCCCGTTTTCTCCGGGAACAGCTTCCCGGAATCTTTTCCCCGAAGCGGATCCTGCACCCGTAGCTCAGTAGGATAGAGCGGCCGCCTCCTAAGCGGCAGGCCGTGGGTTCGAATCCCGCCGGGTGTGCCAAAAATACGGAAGCCCTTCATGGGTTTCCGTATTTTTGTTATT
>ONXY01000057.1 GCA_900321945.1 uncultured Eubacteriales bacterium
CGTGACCGAAGAGGGCGGGTCCGCCCTCGCGATCGGCGGACGGACCGAGGTCTTCAACGCGGAAGCGGTCGAAAGCCCTGCGGAGATCGGTTATACGGAGGATCCGGACGCGGCGGAGGAAGCGGGCCATGTGATCGCGCGGTATCTTGACGCGCTCGGATTCACGATGGACCTCGCCCCGGTCGCGAACGTGCTGAACGCGGAGAACGAACTCATGGCGAGCCGGTGCTTCGGCGCGGACGCCTCCCTCGTGCAGCAGATGACGGAGGCCTTCGCCGGCGCGCTGATCGAGCACGAGATCGTTCCGGTCTGGAAGCATTTCCCGGGCATCGCCGGAACGACGGGCGATACGGCCGCGGGGGAATCGGTCTCCGAAAAGACCAAAGAGGAACTCATCGCGGAGGACCTCGTTCCGTACGCGAACGCCGCGGAACTTGCGCCCTGCATCATGGTCGGGCACGTTTCCTTCCCGAAGATCACCGGGGACAACACGCCGGCATCCCTTTCTTCCGCGATCGTCACCGACCTTCTCCGGACGGAGTACGGATTCGACGGCGTCGTCATGACGGACGCGCTGAACATGAAAGCCGTGACGGACAAGTACGGGGCCGGGGACGCGGCGGTGCTCGCCGTCGAGGCGGGATGCGACATGCTCCTTCTGCCGGCGGATTACCCGGAAGCGCGGCAGGCGCTGCTTGACGCGGTCGCCGACGGGCAGATCGCCGAGGAGCGGATCGACGCCAGCGTGGCGAGGATCCTCAGGGTGAAAAACAACAGATAACAGAAAGAATATCGTCCGCGCCGGATACCGCGAAACGGGTATCCGGCGCTTTTTTATTGCCGCGGACGTTCGTTTTGAACACAGGTTTTTCACGAACGTCCGGTATGATGGTGTATGGGAAACCGGACGGGCGAATCTGGTTTTCAAAAACACCTGACACGGTATCGCAAATTGTTAAGAAAATGTTACATTTTCCTTGAAATCCGCCATGTTTTTTGGTATGATGTATGCCCGGACAAAGAGGGGGACTGACATTTTGAGGGGTTGATTCGCCTTTCCGGGGGATCGTTTTCAGGTTTTATTTGTAAAGATTCCGTGTTGTGACGCTTCTGATGACACAGCGTTATTTATGATGGGTTCGTAAAAGGGAAACTGCCGCGCTGCCGGCCACAGAACGGAATGGAACAGTGAACAGGAAAGGACACGGCAACAGAATACAGGGCAGCGTCAGCCGCAGGATCGCGGCCGGCCTTCTTGTGCTGCTGTTCCTTCTGCAGACGATGGCGCCTGCCACGCTGCAGAGCGTCTACGCTTCCGAAACGGAAGCATCTCCGTTGACCGCATCGGAAGAGACGGTTCCGGAAACGCCTGTTCCGGAAATGACGCCCGCGGCGGAAGAGCCCGCGGCGGCCGAATCGGAGGCTGTCCTTCCGGAAGAAGTTCCCTCGGAAAATGAAACTGATACGCCGGCCGATACGCCGGACGGCGCCGCCGTGCCGGAGATCCCCGCGGAGGAAGCGGAAAGCGGGGCGGACGCCGCAAAGGACAGCCCGGAAGCGGAACCGGAAACGGAAGCGGCGGGCAATGCCGCGGGAGCCGCGGACAAGGCGGATCAGACCACCGCTCTGGAAACGATGCTTACCGCATCCGACGGCCGCACCTACAGGGTGACCGTTGCCTGCGGCGAAGACGCCGGGATCCCGGAAGGTTCCGTCCTTTCGGTCCGCGAACTGAACGATTCGGAAACGCAGGCATATCTCCGCGAGGCTTCGGACGTCCTTTCCCTGACAGACGATGATTACGTCTATTACGCCAGATTCTTTGACGTATCCATTCTTTATAACAACAGGAAGATCCAGCCCCTCAGCGAAGTGGACGTCCGGGTCGACCTTTCGGACGCCGTGAATAATGAAGGCGGCCTGCTCGGCGCGCGGGAGCTGCAGGTCGTTCATTTCGCCGAAACACCTGCCGGTGTGGAAGCGGAGGAGGTCGACAGCAGCATTGATCCGAAGGCTGCGCAGTGCGGGATCACGTTCA
>ONXY01000096.1 GCA_900321945.1 uncultured Eubacteriales bacterium
AACGGCCGCTCTTGTCCGGATAGTACAGAAGCGCCTGGCGCTGCGTACGGGTCGTCTCATCCTCGGAGAGCTCGTCCTCCGCCTGCGCCTGCGTCCACTGGGCGGACAGGGAGGCCGTCGTCGCCTCGCCCGCGCCGGTGGGCAGGGCCAGCGAGGATTCCACGCGCCCGGCGACCAGCACGTCGACCCAGCGAATGCCCTCTATGCCACTCAGGGTGTTGACGATGGCGCTTCGGAGTATGTACGCCTGGCGCGGCGTGCCGGCGGAGCGGGCGTCTATGGACAGGTCGACCACGGCCACGTCGTCGGATACGCGGACGCTTTCGACTTTGACCCCCTCCGGGGCGGCGCGGCGCGCGTCTGCGCTGTCCGGCCCCTGAAGGAGCGCCTGGACGAGGCAGAAGGCCAGCGTCTGATAGCCTTCGACGGTCAGCGTGCGCTCGACGCCGATCAGGTCCTGCTGGTCCGTGGAGGGGAACATGACCACCGCGTCGACCTGCCGGCTGGACAGCGTGTCGCCCGTGACGGGATCGGTCTTCGCGGCGGTGGCCTGCGGCAGCTGCGCGTTGCCCTCGACGGCCTGAAGCTCGCTCGTGATGGGCATGCAGCCGGTCAGCGCGAGGCAAAGCGCGGTCAGAAGGGCCAGCGCGATTCTTTTCATCGGGCGTGACCTCCTCTCAGCCGGCTTCGGGCAGATCCACGGTGAAGGTGCTGCCCTTGTTCTCTTCGCTGGCGACCTCTACGTGGCCGCCGTGCAGCATGACGATCTGTTTGACGATGGAAAGGCCCAGGCCTGTGCCGCCGGTCTCTCTGGAGCGGGCTTTGTCCACCCGGTAGAACCTGTCGAACACGTGGGGCTGGTCCTTGAGCGGTATGCCGATGCCCGTGTCGATCACCTTGATATAGGCGCGCTTTTCCCTGCGGAAGAGCTCCACCCTGACGCTGCCGCCGCGGGGCGTGTACTTGATGGCGTTGTCCATCAGGTTATAGAAGACCTGATTCAAGCGGTTCGCTTCGCCGTTGACGGTGACCTGGTCCTTGATGGAGAGGGACATTTCGATGCCCCGTTCGCGGGCGAGGGGCTGAAGCCTGCGCACGTTCTCGCTCAGCATATCCGCCACGCTCACCGGGTGCGCGTCCAGCGGCTTCTCGCCGCTGTCGATGGATACCAGCGTCAGCAGGTCGGATATGACGGAATTGAGGCGGTCGATTTCCTTGTTGATGTCGGTGAGGAACTCGCGCGTCATGTCCGGATCCATGGGATCCTGATACATAAGCGTCTCGATGAGGATTTTCATGGTGCTCAGCGGCGTTTTCAGCTCGTGAGACGCGTTTGACACGAACTGGCTTCTGGCCTGATCGAGGCTTTCCAGCCGGTCGCACATGGTGTTGAAGGCGATGGCCAGCTGCGCGAATTCGTTTTTGCCGTGGACCTTCACGCGGTTGCTGAGGTCGCCGCGGGCCATTTCCACGATGCCCTCGTTGAGGTCGGATATGGGCCTTGTGAAGAAGCGGGACACGAACAGGCTCACCAGTATGACCACCAGCGCGATCATCGCGAGCCATATGATCATCTGGTTCTGTATGTTCATCAGCGCGCGGTACGCGGCGTCCGAGCGGGTGAGGTAGACCAGCGCGCCGATGTTCGCCCGGTCCTCGCCGAATATGGGCACGGCGTACAGGCTGATCATACTGCCCGACGCGCCGCCGGTCAGTATGGCCGGGGTCTGGTCCCCGACGAAATAATAGCCGTAATCGGCCTCCGACATCACCAGCGCCGAGACGACCTCCCGGCGGGAAAACCGGGTGCCGTTGAGCTCGGACTGGGAATCCGCCTGCACGACGCCGTAGCCGTCCAGCACGAGCGTGCGCGTCTCGTCGGTGGAGGAGGACTGGCACAGGGCGTAAAGCGCTACGCCGTCCAGCGCCATCAGCGGCTCGGACGCGTTTTCGGCGATGGTCCGGGCCGAAGAAAGCTGATCCTCCGCCGTCTGATTAAACAGATATTCGCCTACCAGCCGAATAAGCGTCGCGCTGACGATATAGAACGAGACGCAGACGATCAGCAGATAGGCGAGTACGAATTTCCAGCGGATTGAATAGAAGGCCTGCTTAATCCTTGTCAGTGAAATAGTAGCCCACTCCCCACTTTGTGAGAATAAACTCAGG